>JAHISX010000062.1 GCA_018817915.1 Bacillota bacterium | reverse complement strand
TTCATGACGAATCTCTTTTAAACATGCCAGAAAACAGCTGGTTTTGATATGTTTTCCACAATGAGATGGCTAAGATAAAGAAAAAAGGACTGCTAAGTCCATGAAGAAAATTAAATCTTCATTTCGTTACAGCCCCTTTTTATTTGTTTTATTTATTTAGTCATCATGTTCATCGTCATCATCGTGTTCGTCGTGATTATAATAAGTATCCCTAGAATAGTAATCATCATCGTCGTCATCATCGTGATCGTCATCATCATCATCGTGATCGTCGTCATCAGATCCAGTTGAAGTTGATGCACCAGTTGTTAAATCACTATTTGGTGGCGTTGTTCCTGGATTTGTAGTTGTACCTGTGGTTGTCGTTTCATTTGGAATTGAAGATCCTGTTGTTAAATCTCCTGATGGTGTAGTAGTCGTCGTTGGTGTTGTGCCTGGCGTTGTCGTTTCTACTGGTATTGATGAACCCGATATAATATCAGTTTGTGTACTTGAGGATATACTTGGATCTATTGGAACTTCTATATAGTTGCCATTTGCATCTGTTGATGCTCCTGCAATTTGATCTGTTGAACTATGGCTAGCAATATAAGTTGCTCCAGTAATGAAATCAGAAGCTGAGCTTATGGGTTCGATGACTGCACTCGCACCAAACAAACTTACAAATATGAAAAGTAAAATTTTGTTTTTCATTGACTCACGCTCCTTTAACTGATTTCTATATCTTCTAGATAAGAGTTTTTTATAATACTAGTTTATCTCTATACGCTTTATTAACGAGGCGATATGCTTTTTTTATTGGTAAAAAGTTATAAAAATGTGAAATTGATAAAAAAAACATATGATTTTTAGTCATATGTCTTTAAATTATCGTTTTTTTTATTTAGCTTCGGCTTTTCCGTTTTTTTGAAAAGCCTTATTAAAATAGTTTTTAACCCTTGTCATAAACTTCGTTTGATCATAGCTCAAAATAGCTATTTTGTATACTGGAGCAACCAAATAAAGTGAAATGACTAAGAAAATTGTGACTGCGACCAATGCGATAATCGCTTCCCATACTGTTAATAATCCTGTTGCAAAAGCTATAGGTGCAAGAATTGGTGTAAATATTGGAATAAATGCCATCACTTTCATGAATCCGAATCCTCCAGCTATTGGAGCGAATATACCAATATAGAATGCTGCGAGTAATGTAAGCATGAGTGGTGTTTGAAATTGTTGATAATCTTCTTGTGTAACTGCCATGGATGCAAATAGTGAAGCAACAACCAAATAAAACAATGTTCCAACAATCATAAAGAGTAATGAGAAAATTAAAACGATTGGCCAATTAGGAAGAATATCACTTAAATAAGATAATAATGAAGTTGTTCCCACTGGTAATGTAATTGAACTAGAAGATGCGAATAATTTGCCAATTAATGCTGCAATTGCTCCATAGGCGATCGTGAGCGCACCTTGGACAATAACGAATAGGATACTTGCTGTAATCTTCGAAATAAAATGCATTTTAGCTGGAACACTTGAAATAATTGTTTCAATTGCTTTTGTAGATTTTTCTTCAATGATGTCAACACCAACAAATTGTGTCGCCATTACAATTAAGATAAACATAGGTAATACCAACATACTTGTCATTGAGCTAACGAATGCTTCTTGTTCTGGATCTTCATAATCAGGCGCATAAACGTTATTCACAATTGGTGATTGGTAATCTGTGATTTGATAATTAATGAGTTGTAGCTCAAGCTGAGATAAAAGGAAGCTGTTCAGCTCAGGCATTTTACTATAAAAAGTAACTGTAGGAGTTTCAATAGAGCCCGTGATTTGGATGACAATGTCAGACTCCGCATCTTCCCAGAAAGCTGTAAGATCGAAATCACTTACTGAAATTGCCGTAATAACAAAGTAATCGACACCTGTACTTCCTTGATTCATGAGCAATGAATAGTCGGAAGGTAAATCTACTTCTGCTGTTTCGTTAATCACACCAATATTCACTTGAGCGTTTGGATCTTCTCCCCCGCCAAACAAACTCACAATGGATGGAATATTGATAATAACAATCAATAATAAAGCAATAACAATATTTGAAATAAGAAATGCTTTTCTTCCTATTCTCTTTTTTAATCCATATCGAACTAAGAATTTAAACTTCTTCATGGCTTTGACCTACCTTTGCGATGAATATTTCAGAGAGTGTTGCCTGTTCGACATCATACTTAGTGATGTGATGGCACGTGCGAATATAATCAAAAACTGCACTAGCAACATCTTCATTTTCAATCTTAGCTATGATTTCATTTGAATTCACAATAACTTTAAATACACCTGGTATTTTATTAAGTACTTCGACATCAACATCACCAATGATTCTGATGTTTTGTTTTTTAAAATCTTTTTTAACTTGCTCAATTTTACCTTCGATAATTGCTTTACCTTTTTCTAGAACAATCAATTGTTCACAAAAAGATTCGACATGATCAAGCTGATGTGAAGAAAATACAACCATTGACCCTTTTTTCTGAAAATCACGAATGACTTCAACAAATAATTCCATATTGATTGGATCGAGTCCACTAAAGGGTTCATCTAACACTAATAATTTAGGATTATTAATGATTGCAGAAATAAATTGTATCTTTTGCTGATTACCTTTGGATAATTCTTTAATCTTCTTATTCTTATAATCAGTGATACTAAATCGTTCTAACCAATAATCTAATCGTTCTAAGATTATCTTAGGTTCCATATCTTTGAGTTGTCCAAAATATAGCATCAATTCCTTAACTGTTATCTTAGTAAGTAATGAACGTTCTTCAATCATATATCCAATTTCATTTACATTATGGTATCCTACTTTTTTTCCGTTATAAAGGACTTCTCCTTCAGTTGGTTCAAGTAAACCCATAATCATTCTAAATGTCGTCGTTTTCCCCGCACCATTGGTTCCAAGTAATCCAAAGATCTCACCTGAATCAATCTTAAAACTTAAGTGATCAACAGCGACTAAATCCCCGTAGAGCATGCGCGCATTTTTTACTTCTAGCATAATAAACCTTCTTTCGAAATACTTCTTTTTTGTCAACAAGTCTTGTTTACATATATATAATACCATAAAATTATTATTTTTGCAATAGTATTATTATCGATTATTATTTCTGATTATTAATTTTTTTCGTGCACAAAAAACATGATGCAACCTAATGCTGCATCATGACTCTGCTATTTTTTATTTCTATTCTTTTTTTCTTTAGAAATCATTTCTATGAACTGTTCGAGTGAAACTGTAACTTGTTTTTGTGAGCCATATGCTCTATAGGTAACAAGCCCTCCATCTTTTTCATTATCTCCTAAAACAAGTGAGTAAGGAATTTTCATTGTTTGAACTTCTCTAATCTTATATCCTAATTTTTCTTCTCTTAGATCACTTTCAACTCTAAATCCCATGATTTGTAGTGCTTCATGAACGTCCATGACATATTGATGATGAAGTTCAACATTAACAGGTAATATTTTAACTTGAACTGGAGCGAGCCAGAAAGGAAAAGCCCCTTTATATTCTTCAATTAAATAAGCTACAAATCGTTCCATTGTTGAAACGATGCCTCTATGGATAACAACTGGACGATAGATATTCTTTCCATCTTCACCAACATAGGTTAATTCGAATCGTTCAGGTAATAAGAAATCCAATTGAATTGTTGATAATGTTTCAGAATTACCTAAAGCAGTTTTTACTTGAACGTCAAGTTTTGGACCATAAAAAGCAGCTTCACCGATTGCTTCAAAATAATCTAATCCTAATTCATCCATTGCTTCCTTAAGCATTTTTTCTGCTTTATTCCACATATCATCATCTGGAAAATACTTTTCAGTATCTTTAGGATCACGATAACTCACTCTAAATACATAATCAGTAATATTGAAATCTTCATAAACAGCAAGCATTAATGCAACTGTTCTCTTGAATTCATCTTTAATTTGATCAGGACGTACGAAAATATGAGCATCATTTAATGTCATTTCTCTCACGCGTTGAAGGCCCGATAAAGCACCACTCTTTTCGTAACGGTGCATCATCCCTAATTCAGCAATTCTTAGAGGTAATTCTCTGTAACTATGTACATCATTCTTGTATAAAATCATATGATGAGGGCAGTTCATTGGTCTCACAACTAGTAATTCTCCATCACCCATGTCCATTGGAGGAAACATACTGTCTTGATAATGATCCCAATGTCCTGATGTTTTATAAAGATTGACATCAGCTAAGATTGGTGTATAAACATGAAGATAACCTAAACTGATTTCAACATCAGTGATGTATCTTTCAATCACACGTCTAATAGTTGCTCCTTTAGGTAACCAGAAAGGTAGGCCAGCTCCAACTTCTTTACTGAGCATAAATAATCCTAATTCTTTACCTATTTTACGATGATCTCTTTGTTTTCTTTCTTCTAATAAAACAAGATGAGCATCTAAATCTTTTTTGTTTAAGAAACTTGTTCCGTAAATACGATTAAGCATTTTATTATGAGAATCTCCACGCCAATATGCACCAGCAAGGTTTAACAACTTAAAGTTTTTAAGTGATTTAGTGCTTGGGACATGACCACCACGGCACAGATCAGTAAAATCACCTTGTGTGTAAACGGTTAGTCCATCATTCTTAAATTGTTCGATTAACTCTTGTTTGTATGGATCTTTAGCAAAGATTTTTTGAGCTTCTTCGTAAGTCACTTCTCTTCTTACGATTGCTAGATCTTGTTCTGAAATCTTCATCATTTCTTTTTCGATAGCCTCTAAGTCTTCATCATTAACTTTAGTTTCACCGAAGTCAACATCATAATAGAACCCTTCTTCGATTGCCGGTCCAACACCAAAAGCAACATCTGGATAAAGATGTGTAATTGCCTGTGCCATTAAGTGCGCTGTACTATGATTGATGACATCTAAAATTCTTGGATCCTTATCTGTAAGTAATTCTAGAACACCATCTTCTTCAAGTGTTCTTGATAATTCAATATAGTTTTTGTTAAAAACAGCAGCAATCGCTTTTTTAGCAAGACTCATTGAAATACTTTCAGCAATCTCTAATGCGGAAATTCCTTTTTTAAATGCTTTAATGCTTCCATCTGGAAATGTAATATTGATCATTTTTATCTCTCCTTTATAAATAAAAAAGTCCTTAGAAAATTCTAAGGACGAAAAGTTCGTGGTACCACCTTAGTTCTAGCAATGCTAGCACTTATCATATGGATAACGGCATGACCCGGACTCAATTTTATTAAGTCAACTCCAAGGGAGTAATTCGAATCGTTCGCGGCTTTCACCATTTCCGCGTCGCTAGGTTTGATTCAAACGTTATCCTCTTCTTCGTAATTACTTTCATTATAGCACTACTTGCTAAAATTTCAAGTGTTTTTAGCCTTTGTATTGATCTTGCGTTAATTTTACATAAGTCATGAGATCTTTAAGTCTTTGAATCAGTCTTGCAGCCTTCACTCTATTCATTTCATCTTTATTGACCGTAAGTGCTTCAACAAGTTGAACGTACTCAAAATTAGAAGTCATGAAGACAGGGAGTTGGGCTGATAGTCGGTATTGCATGACAGGAACTAAGATTTCATCTCTAAACCAAGGAGACATATTTTCTCCTCCGATATCATCCATCATTAAAACATCGGCTTGTTTAAGCTGATTGATTCTTTGTTCCAAGTTGCCTTCATTCATGCCTTGTCTAATGCTTCTGACTAAATCAGGCATATAAACAAATAAGACTGAGATATTCTTTTCTGCTAACTCTTGAGCAATAGCTGACAGCAAATAACTTTTACCTGTTGCATATTTACCAAAGATATATAAACCTTTAATGTACTTATCCTTACGATAGTTTTCAACAAACTCTAAAGAAAGTTTGTAAGCTTTTTCTCTTTCGTCATTTGTCACTTCAAAGCGTGATAAGCTCGCATCTTGAATATAGACTTCGCTATCATAGAACTTTAAGTGTTCTCTAATCTTTTGTCTTCTGAGTTCTTCAGCTTTTTCCTTGGTTGGTCGGTAAACAATTTCAATATAAGGATCTGTTCTAAGAACTGGTTGATAACCATCCTTAACCATGTGTTGATCACGATCTTGAAGATATTGAAATACTTTGTAAATATCAATATCTAGCAAGCTCAGATTTTTTGTTTCTGGATCTTTAGAAACAACTTTTCTCATTTCGTCTAATGTCATGTTTATCCCTCCATTTTCGCAAGATCTTTAATATAGTCATCCATCCAGTCAGGTTCGGCGACTTTTGCTACCTTGCTCTTCTTTTGTTCATATTGTGTTTCTAGGTTTGTTGAATGATTGATTGCATCTTCAGTTGTTTGAACACCTTTATTCAACCAATCATGTAATACTTTTTCCATATAATTGATATTTGGTAATACACCATCTTTATGCTTTAATACAAGCATTAAAATGACATTGATAATACCTGGTTCAACAGCATTTCTTTCTAATAACTGTGTTGCAGTTGATAAAGCGATACCCTGTTGATCTGTTTTAGCATATTTTTGAATAATGACTTGTGGTGCAACTTGATCTATCAGGTTGGTCACTGGTACATCTTTTTGCTTAATTGTCAGTAATTGATGTTTTTGGTCATAATGTTGTTTTGCTCTCATGTTGAGTTGAGCAAAATTAACATTTTGTCTAGATTTAGATGCTTCCTCATAGACTTCAACCATATCTGCAACATCATATTGATAGACGAATGCAATCTTATTGATTTGTTCTTTAAGTTTTTCGTTGAGTAGCTGTGATGTCTTTAGACGATCAGGTAAATGATCAACAAATGCTTCATAATTAAACTTATAATTGATATGACTACCACCATTTTGCTGTCTACCTTGAAGTGCATAATCGACATTGAGTAGATTTAAACTCTTGAATTCATAAAGCGCATCAAATGATTTTGTCACATTTTCAAAACCTTCGTTGTTAGGCACATCCGTTTTAAATAGTGAAGTGAGAAGATTCATGTTCTTTTCACCAATCTCACTTTGAAGATAGCTTCCAAAGACGGTATCCACTAAAAATTGTTTTGCGGTGAGTGGTGCTTTCATGAAATAAAGGAATTGATCTTCTTTTTGGTAGATTACTAAAAGATTTAAAGCCTCAAGTTTATTTCTTATCTTAAGAAAATCAAATTGTTTCATATTAAGCAAATCAAATAATTCTTGATGTGTATATGTATTGCGGTTGGTTTTATTGACAAGTTGGTAAAATGTTGTAAATAACGCTTGACCCTCTAGTCCCATCAATGGTTGATATAAGAGTGCTAAAACTTTAAAATCAGCAGCACATAAATCAGATTGACTTTGTATTGTGAAAGTACTACTGTTTTTCATTTTGTATACTCCTTAAAAAATCATCTATTTGTGTATAAAGTTCTTGTTGCGATAGATTGTTATCTAAAACTACATCAGCACGCTTAATTTTCTCTTCTAAGAGGAGTTGTGAGTGAATGCGCGTGATTGCTTCTTCCCTTGAAAATTCATCTCTAGTGACCAATCGTTTAATTTGAGTTTCCAAACTCACATAGACAACCAAGATATAGTCACATAACTCTTGATATCCTACTTCAATCAATAATGGCATGTCAATCACGATGAATTGGTGTTTAGCATATGTTTTCTTTAATTGCTCTATGCGCTCAAAAACATATGGATGAACTATTTGATTTAAAGCTTCACGTTTTTCTTGATTATGGAAGATTAAATGACCTAGTTTTTTTCTATCTTCATGTGTTTTAACTGAGAGATGGAAAAAAGCTTCGACCTTTTTGATCATCTCTTGATTGTTGTCCCATAAATCACTAACAATTAAATCGCTATCAATGACGGGAATATTCAGTTGTTGGAAATATTTTGCAGCTGTTGTTTTACCGCTAGCTATACCTCCAGTTAGTCCAATGATGATTGGACTAGTGCTGACATTTTGGACAGACATATGTGCCTCGTCCTCCGACTTTTATTTTAATGATTTCTGTTTTACATACTGGGCAAGGTTCACCCTTCTTCATATGAACGTTGAGTTCATTTTGAAATCTACCATGTACACCAAGACTTGATGTATATGAACGAATGGTTGTTCCGCCTAGTTCAATGGCTTTTTCTAAAACTTGCCGAGCAGATTCGATGATTATTTCTGCTTCTTTGATTGTAATTGATGATGCAATTCTTGTTGGATGAATTTGACTCAAAAATAATGTTTCATCCACATAAATATTACCTAATCCAGCTACTATGTGTTGGTCAAGTAAAACTTGTTTAATGGTTGTTTTCTTATTTTTTATCATTTCAAAGAAATGATGAAAATCTAGATTCTTTGGTTCTCTGCCTAATTGTATGAGTGGGTACTCATCTAAATAGGTATTAATGTTTAAAAGTGTGATCGTTCCAAATTTACGGACATCATGATATCTTAAATTTCTACCGCTTTTAAAGTGAAATACGACATGCTCATGTTTGTCGATAGGCTCATCTGTTTTAATATAGAATTTGCCTTCCATTCGAAGATGTATGATCATCGCGTATGCATCGAGAATGAAAATAAGATATTTTCCCATGCGATCAATACGATGAATTTTTTGATTTGTAATTGAATAGATAAACCATTCAAGCTCATTTTTGATGATTTTTGAATAATACAAATCAAGACCAACAATGATTTCATTTCTGATTTCGTTTTCTAGTGTTACTCTGACGGTTTCTACTTCTGGAAGTTCAGGCATTCTAGCACCTCTATTTTAGATCATACCAAGTTTTTCCGATATCGCACGATGTCTCAAGGTCAACTCTGAGCTTAACCGCTTGTCCCATCATGTGTGGAACGATGCTTTTCATTTCTTCTAATTCAGATTCAGGAACTTCTAAAATCAGTTCATCATGTACTTGTAGTAAAAGCTTAGATTGCTTCTTATGCTTCTTTAAATACTTATACAAGTCGACCATGGCTTTCTTAAGAATATCAGCTGCACTGCCCTGTATTGGGGCATTGAGTGCTGTTCTTTCGCCAAACGCTCTTTGCATGAAGACAGGAGACTTAAGTTCAGGGATATATCTTCTACGCTTCATGAGTGTTTCAACATATTCATGCTCTTTAGCAAAAACGACAATATTTTCCATGTAATCCTTAATTTCAGGATATATGGATAAATATTGATCAATGAAAACTTGAGCTTGTTTAGGAGTCACATGAATATCTTCACTTAAACTCCAAGCTCCAATACCATAAATGATACCGAAATTAACTGCCTTAGCAGCTCTTCTTTGTTCCGATGTGACTTCATCAACATGGAAGACATCTTGAGCTGTTTTGGTATGAATATCTTGATGCTTATTAAAAGCTTCAATAAGTGATTTAACATTAGCCATATCCGCTAAAACTCTGAGTTCAATTTGTGAATAGTCAGCACCTAATAAATAATTGCCATTGGTTGCTAGAAATAATTTTCTTATTTTTCTGCCTTCTTCACTGCGAATTGGTATATTTTGAAGATTAGGATCAAGTGATGATAAACGGCCTGTCGTGGTTAAAGCTTGCATATATATCGTATGGACTTTGCCATCTTCGAATAAGTTTTGTCTAATTCCTACAATATAGGTTGAATGTAGTTTTGTAAGTGTGCGATATTCCATAATATGGTCAATAATAGGATGTTTACCTTGTAGTTGGTTTAATACTTCTACATTGGTCGAATATCCAGTCTTTGTCTTTTTACCATAGGGTAGTTGTAGCTTTTCAAATAGAATTTCTCCTAATTGTTTAGGACTTGATACATTAAATGTTTCGCCAGCAAGTTCAATGATTTCTTTTTCTATTGATTGAATTCGTCCTGTTAAATCTTTGTCTTGCAAAACAAGTTCGTTTTGATCAACAAATAATCCAGTGTACTCCATTTCAGCTAAAACTTCTGATAGTGGTATTTCAAGTTCTAGAAGTAAATGTGTTTGTTCTTGATCTTCTAACTGCTCTAGTAATGGTGTTCTAAGTTCAAAGATTGCTTTTGCTTTACTGACGATATGTCTTTCATAAATATCTTTTTCAGGTAATCCTTTTTTAGCACCTTTCCCATAAATGACATCATCATATAAAATATCTTCATAATCAAAAGCTGACACAATGCGTTTAAACTCTTCTTTTCCTAGATGTGAATTTATGAGATAAGCAGCAAGTAATAAATCGAAAATGATGCCATTAAAATCTAAGTGGTTCCATAAAAGGAATACTTTGATCGCTTTATAGTCATAAATAAACTTGGGTATGGTTTCATCAGCTAAATACATTTGAAAATTAATGGATGTAAGAGCTACTTCAGGTGTTAGATAATAATGGTTTTTTCCATCTGAGATACCAACACCCCATAATTCAGCTTTGTGATAGTTATAATCACTTAATTCAAAGTGAAGTGCTAAATTAGGTTTTAAAATATTCGCTAGTTCACGTTCATCACGAATGGATTGATAGATCCATGTTTCATGTTGAGTAAGTGGTGATTCCATTTTTTTTACAAAAACGTGAAGATCATAGGATTGGAAGAATGACATGAGGACGTTATGATCAACTTCAGCTCTTTTTAAGTCTTCGACTTTGCAATCAATATCAGCATCGATTTCAATCGTTACTAATTCTTTGCTCATTCTAGCTAAATGCTCAAATTCTCTTAAGTTTTCTCCAAGTTTCCCCTTGATATCATCTTTATGTTCATATAAATTTTCTAAGTTTTGATATTCTTGTAATAATTTGACAGCTGTTTTTTCACCAACACCAGGTACACCTGGAATGTTATCTGAAGGATCACCCATCAGTGACTTAAGGTCAATCATTTGTTCATGTGTTAATCCATAAGTTTCTTCAAGCATCTTCGGATCAAAACGATGGACTTCTTTCATCCCTTTTTTAAGCAGATTGACTGTAATATTTTGATCAACAAGCTGAAGTAAGTCGCGGTCACTTGAAAAGATTTCAACTTGAAATCCCTTTTGACTTGCTCTTTTTGCTAATGTACCAATAATGTCATCAGCTTCATATCCAGCTTTACTATATTGTTTAACACCAAATAAATGAATATATTCATTCACCAAAGGAATTTGCATCCCTAATTCTTCAGGCATCTTCGTTCTACCTGCTTTATAGCCTTCATAAGCTAAATGTCTTTTTGTAGGTTCTTTCGTATCAAAAGCGACTAATGCATAAGATGAAGTCTCAGTGATGATCTTTTCAAACATCCCAACAAAAGCAAAAAGCGCATTCGTGTAAATGCCCTGTCCTGTTTGCATTAATTTCGCTCCTGGATATGCGGTTGCATAATAGGCTCTAAATAAGATGGAGTTACCGTCAACCAAGATTAATTTTTGCATATGTTTTCTCCTCTTTTCTTAATTTTATCATAGATATATAGACTACTTTTCCACAACTTTTGTGGGAAAAAAAAGGGTCACCGAAACCGGAATTGACCCTTTCCCTTACCTTTTCCTTTTTTTTGTTTAGCTGGTTGTATCATCTTTGATGGATTTTTAGATAAGCCCTCGATCTCTTTTTCATCCATGCTCATCATTTTTTTCATCATTTTTTTCTGAGCTTCAAGCGCTTGTCTTAAGCGATTTAAATCTGCGACTTTCATCCCAGAACCTTTCGCAACACGCTCTCTACGTCTAGAACTCATATCAATTAATTTGGGGTCTTTTCTTTCAGCTTCAGTCATGCTATGTATGAGGACACCCATTTGCTCGAACTGCTTATCATCGACTTGAGATGCTGCGTTTCTGAGTTGCCCCATACCAGGCATAAATCCCAATATTTTACTGACTGAACCCATCTTTTTAATCATCTTAAATTGTTTTAATAAATCATTATAATTGAAGGTGTCTGACATGAGCTTTTCCATCATGCCCATTGCTTCATCTTCATCAATTGATTCAGTTGCTTTTTCAATTAATGTGAGTACGTCTCCCATTCCTAAAATACGGGATGCCATACGCTCTGGATGAAAGACTTCAAAGGTATCCATCTTTTCACCACTAGATGCAAACTTAATTGGAATACCTGAAACTTCTTTAATTGATAAGGCTGCTCCACCTCTTGTATCACCATCAAGTTTTGTTAAGATAGCACCTGTAGCATTTAATTGTTCATGGAAGCTTTTACAAATATTTGCTGCATCTTGGCCAGTCATCGCATCAACAGTAAGTAGTATTTCATTCGGTCTTGCTATCTCTTTAACATCAACTAATTCTTGCATCATTTTTTCATCGATATGCAAGCGACCAGCTGTATCAATAATGACGACTTCAAAGCCATTGAGCTTCGCATAAGCTAAACCATCTTTAACAATTGTTCTTGCGTCAATAAGGCCTTTATCGAATACTTCAATACCAATCTGTTTACCTATGATTTGAAGTTGCTCAATTGCAGCTGGACGGTACACGTCTGCAGCAATAAACAATACTTTTTTATTTTCATTTTTGCGAATATAGACACCTAATTTACCAATAGCTGTTGTTTTACCAGAGCCTTGTAAACCGATGGTCATGATGGTAGTTATACCATTCAAATTATATCTGATGCCCTCAGAATCTTCACCCATGACACGCTTCAACTCATCATGGACGATCTTAACAACCTGTTGACCTGGATTTAATCCTTTAAGAATCTTTTCACCAACAGCTTGTTCTTTAATGTTTGCAATAAAGGTCTTAACAACCTTAAAGTTCACATCAGCTTCTAATAAAGAAAGACGCACTTCACGCATCATTTCATCAATATCATTTTCGGTTAAAAAGCCCTTACCTGTTAAACGGCGCATGGCCATTTGCAAGCGTGAGCTTAAACTATTTTCTGCCATTATTCATCCAACTTTCTTAATTGTTCTAATAGGGATAAGTCATTGTCTTTTATTGCTTTTTCAATTAAATTTAATCTGATTTCTTTAAGTTCAAATAGTTTGAGTTTTTCTTCATAATGATAAAGATGTTCTTCAACTTTTTTTAAGTGATCATAGACTGCATTTCTACTCACTTGATAAAGTTCCGCAATTTCTTGCAATGAGTAATCTTCATGGTAGTAGTGTTCAAAATAGAGTACTTGCTTTTCTGTGAGCAATGCACTGTAAAGATCAAATAATTGATTCAATTGTTCCTTCTTTTCTAAACTTTCCATAAGTCTCCTTAAAAGAAATCTTTGAATAATCCATATATGTATTGCTCTATATCAAACATAACAAGGTCATCTATTTTTTCTCCGAGTCCAACATATTTGATTGGTAAATTGTATAAATGTCTAATTGCTAAAACGATACCACCTTTTGCGGTTCCATCCAATTTAGTTAAGATGATGCCGCTAACGTCGGTTGCTTCTTTAAATACTTCAGCTTGACGCATCCCATTTTGACCTGTAGTCGCATCAATAACAAGCAATGTTTCTTGAGGGGCATTGGGTAGTGATTTTTGAATGACTCTTTTCATTTTAGATAGTTCAGCCATTAAATTGACTTTTGTTTGAAGTCTACCTGCTGTATCACACAAGACAACATCATATTTTTCAGTTCTAGCTATTTCTAATGCATCATAAATAACACTGGAAGGATCTGAACCTGTTTCTTTCGTATAAACAAAAGTTCCACTTCTTTTTCCCCATTCGACTAATTGATTAATAGCGCCAGCTCTAAATGTGTCACCAGCAACCATCATAACCTTCTTACCGTCATCTTTAAGTTGTTTGGCTAGCTTACCAATGGTTGTTGTTTTACCCACGCCATTGACACCAACAAAGAGATAAACGTTGACTTCATGCTCATCATAATTTAAATCTGTTTGAACGAGTTCACCCTTCAGGTAAATCTCAAACATTTTATCAACAATGATTTCAGCTAAGTCGTTTGGATCAGTAATCTCTTTATGCTCTACTTCTTGTCTGAGTTGGTCAATAAAATAGATCACAGTATCAATACCTATATCTGCTTGAATGAAAATATCTTCAAGTGAATCAAAAAGTTCATCATCAATTTTCTTAGATGCAGCTAGTATCGCCTTTAGATTACCAAGGTTTTCTTTAGTTTTATGTAAACCCAATTGATAACGCTCATTCTTGGGTTTTTTACCGAATAATTTTTGAAATAATCCCATAAATATCTCCCTAATTCTTTGAATATTATACCATATCAAAAACAAAACCGAAAGATTATTCTTTCGGCAATTGTTTAACGAATGACAATAAATCATCAAAGTTTAAATGTTGACTCATTTCATCAACATACTCGAGATAAACAATTTTACGTTGTTCATCCAAAACGAAGACGCTTCTTGCTTGTAATCTTAATTCTTTAATGTTTGTTCCAAATTTGTTAGCAAAATCTAAATCTTGGTAATCGCTTAAAGTAATGATGTTTTCAATACCTGAACTTCCACACCATTTAGCTTGTGTAAAAGGTAAGTCATTACTGATTGTTAGGACAACAACATCTTTTCTTTCTGCTAATTCAAGATTGACTGTTCTTGCTTGTCTATCACATACTGTAGTATCCAGTGAAGGGACAACATTTAAAATGATATAACGTGTTTTGTAGTCAGATAAATGCTTGACTTCAAATTTGTTATTCACAACTTGAAAATTGGGAGCTAAATCTCCTACATGCTTTGTTTCTCCAAGTAATGTTACTTGTTTTCCACCAAATGTTTTCATTGTTACACTTCCTTATTTATGATTCATACATATTATATCACTTTAAAAATTGGAACGCTAATAATAAGCGATCCCCCACAAAATGTAGGGGATCAGTTAAGGGGATTTTGTGTACTTTTGTACACGTTAATAGGGGATAAGTAGCACCTTTTTAGGATGCACCACCATATTATCACTTTTAATTTTAATTGTAAAGTGAATTATAGTGAACCACTGTTAACTTGTATAATTTTGTGAAAATTGATTATTTTTTAACATATTTGCACTTAGGAAAACCACTACAAGCAGTAAACTCACCATATTTACTCGTACGAATAACGAGTGGTTTGCCACATTGTGGACATATTTCATCAGTCATCTTTGGACCTATCTTTGTCATTTCCTTTTGTGCTTTTTCGACCATAGGAACAAATGAATGATAGAAATTAGAGACGAGATGTAATCCACTTTGGGTTCCATCAGCAATATCATCTAATACTTTTTCCATTTTAGATGTATATTCAATATCAATAATCTTAGAAAAGAATAGATCTAATTGCTCTGATGTTAACTTACCTTGATCTGTTGGTTTAAATCTCTTCTCAACAATTTCCACATAATCTCTATTTTTTAATGTGGAAATAATTTGTGCATATGTCGATGGTCTACCAATACCTAATGTTTCCATCTCTTTAATCAGTGTTGCTTCACTAAATCTTGTTTTAGGTTTTGTGACTTTTTCGATGGATAATACTTCTTTAGCATTCAATTCTTGATCAATTGTAAGATGTGGTAGATGTTTATCTTTATTCTTTTCTTCTGAATATGCTTTTGTGTGTCCATCAAATTTTTCAACACTACCTTCAGCTTGATAGAGATGTCCATTAGACTCTAATTTAATTTTGGTCATATCGAAAACTGCAGGAGCCATTAGGCTAGCAATTGTTCTTTGATAGATGCGTTTATATAATCTAAATTCATCACGTGATAGATATTGTTCAATACTTTCTGGTGTACGATTAATGCTTGTAGGTCTTACACTTTCATGTGCATCTTGAGCATTATCCTTATTAGATACATGATATCTACCTAAATAATTTTTACCATACGTACTTTCTATATAATGTTGGGCTTCATGAATGAAAGGCTCAGCAAGTCTAGTTGAATCTGTTCTCATATAAGTGATTAACCCAACAAGTTCTCCATCGATTTCTTTCCCTTCATATAAGGCTTGAGCAACCATCATGGTTCTACTTGCACTCATGTATAGGTTAGAAATAGCATCCTGTTGTAATGTAGAAGTGATGAACGGTGGTTTAGGTGATCTTTTAGATTCTTTAGTTTGAATATCTTTAACATAAAAAGGATTTTGTGATTCAGATACGATCAAGTCTGCTTCCTCTTTAGATAGTCTCTTCTTTTCTGGAATCATATAATCAGCCTTCATATGATGAAAACATGCTTCAATTTCATAATATGTTTCTGGTATAAATGCTTCGATTTCCTTTTCTAAATCAACAATAAGCTTCAATGCTACACTTTGGACACGTCCAGCAGATTTAGATTTAATCTTATTTTGTAATAGTTTTGATAACTTAAACCCAATGACACGATCTAGTACACGTCTTGCTTCTTGTGAGAAGACAAGATGTTGATCAATAGGTCTTGGGTGATTTAATGCTTCTAATATTGCTGGTTTTGTAATTTCTCTAAAAACAATACGATTATTCGCTTTAGGATCTAATTTAAGTAGTTCTGCTAAATGCCAACCAATTGCTTCACCTTCACGGTCAGGGTCGGTTGCGATTAAGACATCGCGATTTTTACTTTTAGCGATGAGTTCCTTAACAAGAGATGCTTTTGCAGGAATGATTTTATAAATAGGTTGGAAATCATTTTCGATATCAAGTCCTAATCCATCAATGCCTGATGTAGCTAAATCGCGTACATGTCCTTTCGAAGATAAAACAAGCACGTCGTTGCCAACGTAACTAGCGATTGTCTTTGATTTAGATGGTGACTCAACGATGATTAATTTTTTATTCATGACAACACTCCATTTCATATCTATTATAGTGTCTTAATTTTGATTGTCAAGTTAAAAGAGTATCTTAATTTTTTATATATATTTAAATAATATATATTTTCTATTTCGCCTTATATTAACGTAAAAATGACATAATTGCTTTAAAAATAGGTAAAAAAAGAACTCTCCATACAATTAAAGAGTTCTACTGTTTTTATATATTCTTTATATCTTAATGAATTATGGTTTACTTCTTAAAATTGATTTAATTGGCTCATATGTTCTTCTATGGATTGGTGTGATACCAAATTGATGGATAGCTTCCAAATGTTCTTTTGTTCCATATCCTTTATGCTGCTTAAAATTATATTCTGGAAATATTTTGTCCATTTCTACCATATATGCATCTCTTGTCGTTTTGGCAATAATGGATGCAGCTGCTATACTGATACTTTTGGCATCACCTTTGATAATACTCTGCATTGGAATATCAATTTCCATTGGCATTGCATCAACTAATAAAAACTCCGGTTTAATCTTGAGTTGGAAAATGGCTGATAGCATGGCTTCTCTACTTGCTCTATAAATATTGATTTGATCGATTTCTTCAACAGATGAAATACCAATACCAATGGCTAGTGCGTTCGCTTTGATTTCTTCTAAAGCTAGAAGTCTTTGTTTTTCTGTTAATTTTTTAGAATCATCAACATATTTAAACGTAGCGCCTTTCTTTAAAATTACTGCAGCTGCAACAACTGGACCAGCCAGAGGACCTCTACCTGCTTCATCTACACCTGCAATATAATTTACACCTTGCGCATACAATTCTTTTTCTATTAAGTATAGGCTAGAGTCTGTCAAAAGATAGTCCTCCTAATTGTTTATTTCTTATATCTGTTAATATAATGGTATAAACACGCTGGTAATCAATCTCAGCACCTTTAAGAAGTGCTCCTCTTTGTTTACCAATCATGTCCAGCATTTCAACGAAATCATCTTCGCTTTCTATATTATAACGCTCTCTTAATCTGTTAGAATAATATGTCTTTAAGAAATTAAGTGCATATTTAACAACATCATCTTCAGGTAAAATCTTATCTTTGATTGCTCCTGTAATTGCTAAATGATAACCAACTTTTGGATCTTCAAATTTTGGCCATAGCACACCAGGTGTATCTAGGAGTTCAAAATCATCAGAAAGCTTAATCCACTGCTGTGCTTTTGTCACACCAGGGGTATTACCTGTTTTTGTAGCACCAGATTTTGATAGTTGATTGATCAATGTCGACTTCCCAACATTAGGTATACCTAAAATCATCGTCCGGATTGGGCGATCTTTTAATCCCTTTGAACGGCTACGTTCAATTTGTTCTTTTAAAACAATTTTTGCATAATCATGTATTTTTGAAACATTCTTACCTGACTGTGCATCTATTTTTAGAGTCAAATATCCTTGACTTTCGTAATGTTTAACCCATTCATTTAAAATACTTTCATCTGATAAGTCCATTTTATTAAATAGGATTAAAGTTGGTTTATCCTTAATAATTTTAAATATCTCTGGATTCATACTTGATGAAGGAAGTCTGGAATCTAATAAGACAAGTACAATATCCATTAAAGTAATTTTTTCTCTAATTTGTCTCAAAGACTTAAACATATGTCCAGGAAACCATTGTATTTGTTTCATCATTGGACCGCACCCATCGGCCATAATCTAAAAATGACCTTACCTATAATATCTTCATAATACACTGCACCAAAGCCTCTACTGTCAAATGATCCTAGTAAGTTCACTCGATCTCCAGTTATCGGATCAAAAATGAAACCATTGGCATTATCACCGAAAGCTAAATATTGTCCATCCATTAAGATACCTGATTCAAGTGATACACTGATGTTATCTAGATCAACATTTTTAATGATATATGGTTGATCATAAGGTGTTAATATAACAACACCATTAATCATAACAAAAGATTGAGCGGGATCGTCAGGATCTAAAGAAAACTCAACTAAATCTCCAGGAAGTCCAACAAGGCGCTTAACAAAATATATGCGATCTAATATATTACCATTGCCATCATCAAATTTATCTAAAGGAACATCGGGATAAGCTTCTTGTGTAATTTCAACAATGATCACATCATTTCTTTCAGGTTCATATAAGAAATGACTGATGATGATGCGTTCTCCTGGTTTAAGTGTTGGATACATTGAATTTTGATCAATATTTGATGGTAAGATGAAAAAAGAAAAAACGATGAAAATAATCATGAGCGAAACTGAAAGGAAAGTTAACCAATCCAGAATCTCAAACCGGTGTGTTGACCAAAATTCTAACTTAACTTCTTTAACGTGTTTAACTTGATGGATTGAAAGAATAATGGCGAAAATGGATGCGATTGCCGAAACAGTAAGGCCAATAAGTCCCCATTGTAGAGTCAATTTGGTCACATGATATGCATAAAGGACGACCGTTAACATCATAAGAAGAATTGTCAGTATTAATGTTTTGTATGCTTTCTTTAATGTCATATTATCATCCTTTATTGTTCTCAATCGTGTCCTAAAATTGTTTTTAGTTCGGATACAGAAACAAGAACTTCTCTCGCTTTTGTACCTTGACTTGGTGAAACGACTTGATATTCTTCTAGCATTTCAACTAGTTTTTGAGCTCTATTAAACCCTATTTCAAATTCTTTTTGAATACTATTAATTGATGCATTGCCTGTTTGGACAACAAAGTATGCAACATCTTCAAATAAATCATCATTTGCGACTTCACGCATTCTCGCTTGTTGTTTTAAGGAATCATGTTCAAATATATATTCTGGCTTAAATTGTTTTCTAATAAAATCAGTAACAGCATAGATTTCTTCATCTGGTATATATGCCCCTTGAAGACGGTGTGCACGATCTGAACGCTTAAGTAGCATATCACCCTTGCCTAGAAGAGATTCAGCGCCTGCTCCATCTAAAATCGTTGTAGAATCAACAAATGAAGCAACCTTAAAGGCGATACGAACTGGAATATTAGATTTAATCGTTCCTTTAACAACATCTGTTGTAGGTCTTTGGGTTGCTACAAGTAAATGAATACCAGCAGCTCTTGCCTTTTGAGTCAATCTTTGAATTGAATCTTCAACATCATGTGGTGCTGCCATCATTAAGTCAGCTAACTCATCAATGACGATGACGATATATGGCATCTTTTCAGATTCAATCAAACCACGTTTAATATTATCATTATATGAACGAATATCACGACTTCTGCTATTCGCAAAGTTTTGATAACGTTGTTCCATTTCATTTACTGCCCAATTGAGTGCTGCAGCTGCCATTTTAGCATCTGTAATAACTGGGGTGATCAAATGTGGTAAGTCATTATATGGTGTAAGTTCAACCATCTTAGGATCAATTAAAATTAACTTTAAATCTTCTGGTTTATTCTTGAGTAATAAACTGACTAAGACTGTATTGACGCAAACACTCTTACCTGAATTGGTTGCACCTGCGATGAGTCCATGAGGCATCGATTGAATGTCAGCATAAATATTTTGACCGTCAATATCGACACCTAAAGCAACCTTAAGTGGGTGATCAAAATCGTCTAAGAACTCTTTTGTATCTACAACATTACCAAAAGCAACAATTTCTGGTTTCACATTTGGAACTTCTAAGCCTACATATGGTTTCCCTGGAATTGGGGCTTCAATACGTAATGATTTAGATGCTAGATTCATCATTAAATTATCCTGTATACCTAAAATACGTTTAACATTAACACCAGGTTCCAAAGCAATCTCATAACGCGTAACGGTTGGCCCTTTAACACTTCCGCTCACTTCTCCTTCAATACCAAATTGCTGAAGTGTCGCATTAATAATATCAATCTGATCCAATAACCATTGTGGTTTTGCTGTCAAATCTCTATCCTTTTTACTAAATAGTTTGATGGATGGAAATTGATAAACTGGTTCATCTTTAGGTACATAGATTGGATCTGGAGATAGATATTCTGGTTCTACATTTTGAGTTGTTCCAAAATCCGATGTTTTAATTTCTTGAATTTGAACAGGTGTTCTTCTTCTATATGTATCAACGATTGGTTCACTTGGAACTTTCTTTTCTTCCATGACTGGTTCTACTTGAACAACACGTTTAATAGGTGGTGTTGCTTTAAATGCAGTTGGTTCCTTTTCTATTGGTTGTCTATATGTTCTAGAAATTGGTGTAATAATCTTTCTTTCTTGAACTTCTTCTTTTTCTTTTTCATCCGTTGGGATATAACTTGATTCTCCGAAGTATTCAGTTCTAGTTTTGTTGCTTATGATATTAGTGAATTCATAATACTTTGTGCCATACTTGCGCTTAGCATCATCTTCACTTAATTTAGTCTTTGTTCTAAAAGCATCAAAACGACGTGTTGTATCTCCAGTATTTTTAACAGTAAATGGTACAGTGACTACATCTTTAACGCTACGACCAAAAATAGGGGACACAAAATGAGATTTCTTATAGATATCTTTTCCACGTATACCTTCTATTTTTGCAAATTGGAAAATCAAAAATGGAGGCTTTTCAATATTGAGTTGTGGCATTTCTTTTTGTTTTCTCATTCCTGTGCACCTGCATCTTTCAAATCGTTACTTAATGCTTCATAAATCGCATCTACACCTGTATCAATTGTCTTTTCGACATCAAATACTTTTTTACTATAAATCTTATATGTTTCTTCACCAGTGATGGCAATCACTGTCATACCAATCCTAATCAAAACCTGATTAACAGCAACTTCTTTTGTTACTTTTCTAAACCACCACACCGGATTCACTGCATTAATTACAGCCAATGAAGCTTTAGCAACATTCTGATATTTTTTTGCCGTCTTTACAATAGCATTGTTTTCAAATTTAGTTTTTGTTTCATTCATCTCAACAATCTTTGTCAGTGTAAGACCTCTTGCCATTCTGAGGATTCTACCACTTAACAATTCTTCTAACCGATTCGTAATATAGTGATTGAGTCTTAAGGTTTCATCAACGGTAAGCTCAAGATATGGGTATTTTGATTTTGGGTAAAACTTTTTAGCAATATCTACAGAAAGTTCTCGTGTAATATTAAGTAAATGCTGAGGATATCCAATAGCATTTCTTTCTTCTTTGTTTTTGAATAACTTTTGAGCATCTCTAATCAACCATTTAATTTCTTCTTCATCTATATCCTGTTCATCAACACCTCTAAGTTTTAATCCTTTATTTAAACTTTTGAGTACAGCATAAAGATAGATAAGGAGTAATAGTAAAAAACCGAAACTAATGCCGATTAAAAAACTAATAAATGTACTATAATCAAATCTGATAGGTCCTATTGAGAAAAATACCTGCATTGGCGATTTCCTCCTTATAGATTATTATATCATGGTTAGTAAAGAACATAAAGCAGGTTTGATTATTTAATAATCATAGAAAAAAAGAGCAGATTGTTCTGCTCTTTCAATTAAGACATTTTTTTAGGAAATTAAAACATCATTATAAAAGGTATAGATGGTCATTTGAATCATAGCTTTATCATCTGTTGTATAGGTAACTTCTAGTGCATCAATATAATAAATTCTATCTTGTGCAAGTAAATTATCGATGAAATCAAATATCAATGTAGGATTATCAATCGTCATACTCAATGTAATTTTAGTGAATGTCACAGTACTTACCAAATCTTCTTCAAATGGCGAATCTGTTGATTCATCAAAATTTAAAGAGAAATTAGTAGCTAAAGCTAATCCTGATAAATTTCTAACAAATCCAATTTCATTGATAATACCTAATTGATTATAGGTGTTTGGTAAATATTGGATAATTTGACTTACTTCATGGTAGGTTTCCAATTGTGAAGTTTCCAATAAATTATCGATTTGGTCTTGCAAGATAATTTCTTGTTGTTGAAGTTCTTCTAATTGACTTGTTTGAATTTGGATAATCGTATAATTCAAAGCGATCACAGCAACGAATACAAAGAAAACTAAGTATAGTAATTTAGCTCTATGGACTTTTCGTCCAAATACATTTGTTTTACGCATAATTGATGGTTACCTCCATCATTAGGTTTGAAATAAATCTTCTGCTGGGCTGAGATGCCATCCATCTTAAATCATCGGTGCCATCTGTTATACCATATGCTTCATAAATAACAATGAGATACTCATACAACTCAGCTTCTGAAGTCGCTGACACAACAATCATGATCTGTTGTGTAGAAGCATCCAATGAATAGAGTTCAACTTGCATACTACCACTAATTTGATCTAATAAATCTGAAAAATATATCGAAGGTTCATCTACTTGACTGATCAGATAATCATATGCATTACTATAGCCTCTCTCCATAACAGATGTTGAAGGGACGATTGGTGTTTCTTCTCTCAAGGTGTCAAGTTGATTTTGGAGAACATGATTGATATTTTGTTGAACATTAATATCTTCATTAAAAGTAATATATGGAATATATATTAAAGCAACCGCTGAGAAAATAGTAAATGACAAAACAAGTATGTAATTTGCGTAATTGGTAATTCTCTTTGAGCGCTCTAATTCAAAATTAAACAAATGCGTATGATCGCCTTTTTTCTTAAGACTTGAAGCATATGACATTGTACAAAAGTCATCAATATTTTCAATCTCAGATATTCTATTTTGAGATTGGTAGACATCAAGTTTTAAATTTTCAATTTCAGGTCTAATTTTGTTTTTAATGTCACTTTCTGAAATTTGTTTATTAAAGTTGAAGACGATGATATCAGAAATATTTGTTGATCCTTTTTTCACATTGAAATGATAATAATTAGCAACACGCTCTATATAGTTTTCTACCACTTCATAATACTGATTGGCATGACCTTCGCATTCTTCAATCATGCCAAATGCAGGAATGCCATGTTCAAGAATGTTGATAGTTATCATATTGCCATATAATGAAACAATCATAGCTTGTTCTAGATCCTTATCAAATTCATTTTGATATAAGCGATATAAAACACGGGGTGCAATATTAAATGAGACATATTTAAGACCTAAACGATCGAAGACATCATGGTAATCTTGTAATAAGTTTTCATCAGAGATGATAACAACTGCTGATATCGTCTGCGCATCTTCAGCTTTGACATAATATGTAATATTTGCTTCTTCAAAAGGAAAATGAATGGACCTGCCTTCTTGTTCGCGGATATAGGTAGCTATTGTTTTTTTCTGAAGATCTTCTTTATCAATATTAAACTCACGTATCAAAAGATTTTGATCGTGAATGGTCATATTAACACTTCTTGGCTTGATATTGTTTTTCTTAAAAAGCATCTTTATTTTCAAATAAAGTGCTTCAGGATCAATGATATAACCATTTTCAACAATCTGTTTTTCAAGATCGATAACTGTACTTATCGGTGCTTTGTCCTTTTTTAATGCACTTTGATAAATACCAACTGCTTCATCGGTTATAAAGATATTGACTTCACCTTTTCGAAACAACATGATACATCACACTCCTAGTAAATTTAAATACCAACTGATCAACATATCTCCATAGAAATATGAAATGAAAACACCTGCGAAGATAAACGGTATTAAAGCAATTTCTGTGTGACCGCTTTTCTGCTTGATGATACCATAAATTAAACCAAATAATGAAGCAAGAAATAATGATAAAATACCTAGTTGATATGTTAAACAAAAACCAATAAAGAGATATATTTTTACGTCTCCACCACCAAATGCTTCTTTGCGATAAATTTTCTTACCGATGTAAGCAAACAGATAAAGGATTGTAAACATAATGATGCTTGATAAAGCGTATTTAAAGAAATCTTCTTGGATGATTCTAATTGCAATAATTGGCACTATCCCAATCATCCAAATACGATCAATGACAATCATATATAAAGCATCACTAATTGATTCGGCAAGCAAAACAGAAATCATAATCATAGCAACAATAAGTTCTAGTTGGAATCCAAGTGTTAAATAAGCAAAAACAAAGAGCGTTCCACCAAATATTTCTAATAATAAATGTGAAATCGGAATTGTCATATTACAAAAATGACATTTTCCCTTATTAATCAAATAACCAAATACAGGGAGAATGTCTACCCAACGCAACGTTTGATGACATTTAGGACAATAGCTTCTCCCATTGATAGACTCATGATTAGGTATTCTTTCAGCAACCAATTGAAAAAAAGAAGTGAATAATGCGCCTAATATGAAAATCAATATCGAATATACCAGTGTCATAAACAATATAGTCCTTAATTAATAAATTAAGCACATCTCCTACATTTATTATACATTGTTTTTAAAGTTCTAACAATACTAGATTTTATCCTTATATAAAAGAAAAGAGGTACTTAAGAAGTGACCTCTATCAATTGATAACTAAATACAGTATTAAGGGTTAACTAATGTTGAGACTAAATAACCATTAATGTAAAGCTCAGTTTCAGTTGCATGTCCAAAAGTAACTGTTGAGCCAACAACTGTAATCGTAATGGCTGTAGTTACAACAGCTTCTTCTTGTGCTTCGTCATAAGTAAGAACATTGTCCTTAAGATCGAAACCATCAGCGATTAAAGCGGAAAGTGTAAACACACCATCTTCATCATCAACTGCAAAAATTAAAGCTTGTGATTCGATATTTGAGAATGTTGCTTCAGCAGCACTCACTCTTTGTCTTTCAATCAAACCACCAATAGTAGGAACAGCGATTGCTGCAATGATACCAAGAATTACGATTACTGCTAATAATTCAACTGATGTTACACCTTTTCTACTTTTTAGAATTCGAGTCATAATTTTTTCCTCCTTATGATTTCCCTTATCTTTAACTTAATCTTATCACAGCATTTATATTTGTCAACAATACGCATGTTGAATTAAGAATTTCTTAATATTTAGATTTGACTACCAAGAGAAAGCATCGGTAGCATAATTGCCAAAATCATCACGCCTACGAGTGCGTATACAACGATTAATAAGATTGGCTGAAGCGAATTTTTAATTTGAGCAACTCTTATTTCTGATATGCCATTATAATATATTGCTAAATTATCCATCAATTTTGGAATATCTCCTGTTCTTTCTCCGGTTGCTATCATTTTAGACATAATTGGATCGATGAAAGGACTCTCGACAAATGATTTAGAAAATGGCTTACCATCTTCGATATAAAGTATTGTTTTAGTTAGTAACTCCTTATAGATTGTATTCTTAACAAAATTTCTTATGGTATGTAAGGCTTTAAGTGAGTTAATACCATTGGACATCATTTGTGATAGTGAGTTTGCAATCATAATTTGATTGTTCATTTGTGTTAGCGAACCAATAACAGGAAATTTCAGCATAAATATTGTAAATGCTCTATGCATAGAAGGCACATATTTATTGAGTGCCCAAATCGCAAGAATAACTAATGCTAATCCACCAAAAATAAAGAGTGCATATTGAGCTGTAAAATTACCAGCATCTAAAAAGAATTGTGTAATACCTGGCAATTGAGCGCCATCAAAGGATAAGAAAAGATCAGTAATGTTAGGGAAAACAAAGATTAACATGCCTGCTGCAATAATGAATGTCGCGACTAAATAGATCAAAGGCATACGAATGGCACTTTTGATATCGTTTGTAATTTTCATTTGCTTATCATAATAGTCAGCCATCTTTAAAACCGTTTGTGGTAACCCACCTGAAATTTCACCAATTTCAATCATTTGAACGAGTAAATTAGGAAATTCTTTAGGTCTTTTGGCTAAAGCATGTGAAAAAGAGAACCCATTATAAACTGCTTGATATAATTCAAAATAGAGCTTTCTATGCAATCTATTATCTTGTTGTAAACTTAATAATTCAAGTGCTTGAACAATATTGACACCTGCATTTAATAAAGAACCCAATTGCTTTAAAAAGAAAATGAGTTGCTTCGATTTAAGCGTACTACCAAATGAAATTTGGTTTAATTTAGAAATGATACTTTTATATTCTTGAATTGTTTTAACTTGATAATTTTTAGTTTGAAGATATTTAATACATACATTACGATTCAAGGCTTCAATTCGGCCCCGAATCAGTTTGCCATCAGCATTGACAGCAGTGTATTTAAAATTACGGAGCTCCATGTTCAATCCTCCTATTCGTTAGCGACTTTAAGTACCTCTTCTAAAGTTGTCATACCGTCTTTAACTTTTTGCAATCCTGATTGCAAAATAGTTCTCATGCCTTCTTTTTTAGCTTGATTTTCTAATACATTTAAACCAACATTTTCAGCAATTAATTTCTGCATTTCTTTAGAAATTGGTAAAACTTCGAATATACCTACACGTCCAGCATATCCTTTATAATTACATGATGGACATCCTTTTGCGCGCTTGACATGATCAACTTCAAAATGGTGCTTCTTAAATACTTCCGCTTCCATTTCACTAGGTTTTTCATCATAACTACATTCACTACATAATCTTCTAACAAGTCTTTGAGAAATAACACCACTTAATGATGAAGCAATTAAAAATGGCTCTATATCCATATCTAATAAGCGTGTAATCGTTTTGATTGCATCATTGGTATGAATTGTTGACAAAACCAAATGACCCGTAAGAGAAGCTCTGATGGATATCTCTGCAGTTTCAACATCTCTAATTTCACCTATCATGATGATGTTAGGATCTTGTCTTAAGATTGAGCGTAGCGCACGTGCAAATGTTAGGTTCACTTCAGGTTGTACTTGAACTTGATTGACACCTTCCATTTTGATTTCAACTGGATCTTCAACTGTAACAATATTCACATTCGGTTTATTCAATTCATTTAAGCAACCATAAAGAGTCGTTGTTTTACCTGAACCAGTGGGTCCGCTGACTAAAACAATGCCATTGGGTTGAGCAATCAAATGTCTAACTTGTGCTTCTTCTTTTTGATCAAGACCGATTGCAGTAATTTTATTCATCGAACCTGATAAGTCTAAAATACGCATCACGACCTTTTCACCGCGAACCGTAGGTAAAGTGGAAATACGTAAATCAATATTTTTTTGTTGAATTGATGTTTGGATACGTCCATCTTGAGGAATTCTGGTTTCAGTAATGTCCATACCCGACATGACTTTGATACGACTAATCATTTGATGATGGATTTTTGTTGGAAATTCTCTAACGACATCTAAAACACCGTCAACACGATATCTGACCAAAACTTTATCGTCCATTGGATCGATATGAATATCGCTTGCTCTTTGAAAAACGGCTGAGGTTAGAATTTGATTGACGAGCTTCACCATAGGTGTATCATCTAAATCATCATCTTCTTCGATGATTTCTTCACTCATAATATTTTGTTTAACACCTAATGCTTCTAAGGTTCTAGTAAATCCATAATACTTTTCAATTTGAGTTAAAATATCATTTTTAGGTGCAGAATATGCTTTAGGTCGGTACCCAGTCATCATACGTAATTCTTCAATGACTGCAAAATCTAGAGGATCATATGTAGCAAATAATATTCTATTGCCTTCAATTCTAAGTGGAATGATGACGTTACGGCGACAAAAGTTTTCATCTACTAAGGTTAGCACATGCTCTTCAATCGTAAAATTGGATAAAGATACACGTTGAACACCGGTAGAATTTTCAAGTGCCTTTAAAATTTGCATTTCACTAGCAATTTCTAGTCGAACGAGTGTTTCTCCTAAACGCTCATCTTTTTCTTTATGTTTAAGTGCATGATTTAATTGTTCTTGTGTAATTACTTTTTCTTGAAGTAAGACATCGCCAATGCGTTTAAGTGCCATTTAAATGACCTCCTTATCAACTATATTCTCATAATATATTTCAGGTGTAGGAAGACTTTCTTCATCAAATAGCTTGATTGAATCACCAAGTTCACCTAATCTAGTTTCGGTTCTCATATAAAATGTGACATGTCCAGCAACACCGGTTTGAATGAGAACATGATAGATATATTCAGTGTCGGTTTCAGTGATAATAACATTTTCTGTCAATTCATTAATATCCTCATTCACGATATAAATGGTTTGAAAGGGTATACTAACCTGGAAAACAGGTGTTGTTTCATATGCAGTAATGAGTGGATAACCTAATAAAGAAAACGAAAGTGTAGTAGCATCTACCTGTTCAATTAAAATTTGATAGTTAAAACTAAAATCGTTGAAAAAAGTAAAATCAAACTGATTGACACGCAAGATTCTAACATTCATACCACTTGAAGCCCAAGTTGGTAGTGTATAATTTTGTTCAAAAATAAACCCATTAAAATTAGTATTCATTGTCACAGCTTGTATGCCAGAGGCAATGATACTTAATTGTTCATTCGTTAGAGGTAAATCTCCCAATTGGTTTAATAGAGAAAATCTCTGATTTGCTCCAATATAGATTGTGCTCACTTGAGCAATAATTGAAAGGACATCAGGACTAGAGATCGAAGTTACTTCTGCTTGATCTAGGGTTGTGGCAGACACATTGGGTTCAAGATAATCAGTCAAATCATAAATCTTTCGATTTTTTAATGCGCTAACATCATTCATTAAATCAGAAGTAAATAACTCTATATTAAATGTAGATGTGACAGATGTTGTGAATTGAGTCATAATTTCATCTTCTAAAGTTACAATATTGTCTATTGAAAGATTGAAATAAGCTTTGTTTTCACGATCTTTTACTAAGTTGGAAATTGTAGCATCCGAATCAAAATCAATCATACTTAAATCGACTAAATATGTATAGTCTTGATATTCAATTCTATAGTCAGCGGTAACCTTCCATAGATCAATTTCACGACTTAATCTTGTATCATATTGGTCTTCATCGTAATTCCCTAAATAAATAAAACCAACACTCGTTTGATCTACTGTATTGCCAATACTAAAAACTGCGAGTATAAAACCCGCAAATGCAATGGATAGTACTAAAACAATGAGTGTGATCATGAAATATGCATTCCGTTTAAATAATCGCTTGAACTTGTTCAATTCCATCACCTCTATTTAAGAATATTATACCAAATGAATAGTTTAATCGCGTTGTTTTTTTTGAAATTAAGAAAATCTTAAGATAAGAGTTCTTCATTAAGTGAACCGAAATCAATTATTTATAATATAATGATGGTATAAGAAAGTGGTGAGGACATGCAAAACAACATCAGACATAAAGGTTTCACTGTCCTAGAAGCAGTTGCTTCTATTTTTATCATCTCTTTAGTATTAACTACTGTTGTAACAATCATCATCAATGTACGTAATCAAACTGAAGCTACAAACCAACGCATTTTAGCAACCCAAGTTGGTTCAATGATTAGAGACGATCTCATCAATAATTCGACATATGCTGATGTCTTGATTTGGATGAATGGTGAACAGGTTATATTAACCAATGACAACTGCACAGTCTTATCAACTCCTTTTTCTTGTGATATATTTACTTATGAAATAGACAACAAAGTTTATGACGATTCTCTATCCATCGTTTTTTTAGCTCCTACTGTTGAATCTATTCAATATCAAGTGATTCATTTCGAAATAGTTATTGAGTATTACCCTAATAGATTTCTAACGCTAGAAGGTATCATCTATGAATAAAAAAGGGATGACTTTAATTGAAGTACTTGCATCACTTGTTATTTTTGGATTACTTATATCTTTACTAGCAACAGTCATTTCACTCATCAACTACGCAAGTACTCGAATTGAAATTAATTCAATGGCGAATACTCAAGGACTCTATTTAGATCGTGAAATTAAAGATCATATTCAAGACTTTGGTCCTACAGAATATATGACATGTGGAAGTAATTGCGTCATCTTTCAAAAAGCCTTTATTTATGAATTTGACCCAAATCTTGAAGATATCGTATTAACTGTTTATAACCCAGCATTAACACATAAAATTGAAATATCTGATGGGCAAATTCTAATTGATGACGTTCCTTTACAAATTGAATATTTTACTTTAGGCTCTGGGACACAAATTGAACTTATTGAAAACCTATCGCAAGCATATTTTGTCTTGACAATTGAGCTTGTTGCTGATAGTGGAAAAGTCTACACATTTACAACATCTTATAGCTTTGCTATACTTGCAGTTCCTACACCATAAAAAAAGAAGGTGAGATCATGAGATTCAAACTAAACAATCGTGGCATTGGTTTACCAACAGTACTTGGTATCGTTACTTTTGTCATCGCTATAACTGCATCTCTTCTAACTTTTGCAGTCTTTCAAGCACGCCTAGTAGATCAGAGTTTTGAACAAACAGAAGCTTATGCTAATGCTGTTCAATCGGTGGATGCGACCATAAAAATTATAGTGAGAGATCAAAACCTTGAACCACAATACCTGTTAGATCTAGAAACCTATATGGGTGTATCCATTGATGTATATAGCGCTGGAGTTTATACTATCACTTCAATGATTACTGCAACACAAAGCATTACAAGTTATCTAACTGGATCCGCTTCAGCTGTTGACACCTTTGATTCTATCTTTCAAAATACCGGGCAAGAACAGGATTTTATCTTAAGTCCCTTAGCTACACCTTCAAATCTGATGTCGACTTATATTCCACAATATTTCGAAGAAAATTTTCCTTGGTTGACACCTGAGACAAATTTTACAAGTATAGATGATATCGTCGAATATATTAAAGATTTAGCAGATGATAACAGCGGTTTTGATGAAAGAAGATCATCCGACTTAGAAAATGCATGGGATCCAACTGCTTGGTGGCATTGGTATATTGATGACGACGTAACCATCCCAAATGGCAAAAATTTGACAATACCTGATAATAGATTATTGGTCATTGATGGTGATTTAACAATGAATCGTGGAAGCACATTAACAGGAAATGTGATTGTTAATGGAAAATTTAAAGTTAATGGAAAATCAGGTTACTCACAATATATCTATGGAACTGTATATGCTAAAGATGATGTGACACTTGCTAATTATACGAAATTAGGTTCAATATCTAGACCAAGTTTTATATTAACAGAAAAGGATGTCTTTATAGGTAAATATACAAATGGTTATGGCTATTTTTTAAGTAGAAATTTATCTTCAACACAAAGAACAACGACCATTACTGGTGGCACTTATGTAACTGGAACTTTGAGTTTAAAAAATGACAACATAATAAATTCATTTCTTGATTCTCAATTGTTTTATAGTTATGCTATTCCAACATCAATTGATATTGAAGGCGATGGAGAATCTAGCGGAACCACCTCATTTAAGTTTACGAGTCCAATATTAGACTAAAGGATATACTTGTATATCTTTTTTTCTTCTTTTTTACCTTTTCCTTGCTCATTTAGACTTGTATATCTTTTTTTTTATGAGATAATAGGACCTGAGGACATTTTATGAAACATTTAATCGCATGTGATCTTGATGGATCACTACTCAATAAGCAAGGCCAATTAACAAAAAAATCAATCCATGTTTTAAATGAATTGAGAAAAGATGGACATATCGTAGTCATAGCTACAGGTAGACCTTATGAAGGTGCTATTCCTAAATATTTAGAAGTAGGTCTTGATACACCTTTGATTACGGATAATGGTGGTTCTATTATAAACCCTATGGATTCTTCTTTTGCTAGACAAAAGACTTATTTACCTTTACCAGTTGTTCACGAACTCTTTAAAAACACAAAGGAATATATCATTTCTGCATTTTTTAGCGATAATCAAGTCGTTTATGCTTATAAGTATGATAAGAAGCTTGAAGAGTTTTTTAATGGGATGAGTAGTGAAAAAGTAATTGAACTGGATTTTACTGATTTAAAGGTTGAACCCACAGGTCTCGTTTATCTGATCAATTCAAAATATATGAAAACTCTTGAAGCTTATGTGGATCAAGCATTTGGTGACACCCTTTCTCATCGTCTATGGGGTGTAGAAAATGGATATGCTTTATATGAAATTTATTTAAAGCACATTTCTAAATCATCAGCTTTAACTTATTTGCTCGATCATTTCGGGATGAAGAAAGAACAATTAATCGCATTTGGTGATGGTATTAATGATGTTGAAATGATTAGAGATGCTCATTTAGGGGTTGCTATGAGCAACGGGGTTGATGAAGTAAAAGCCGTTTGTAAGGATGTAACTAAGTTCTCACATGATGAGGATGGTATTGCTAATTATTTAATAGAATATTTCAATTTAAAAGATGTAGAGTAATCCAAATATTGGATTGCTCCTTTTTTATAGATAATTTGTCAACCTAGAAGAAATGTAGTATTTATGGATTGAAAAGAGATTCAGGACAAACTTGTATAAATCAATGAGAAACAAACCGATTATGAAAAATATGTCAATTATATTGTTAAGCATGTAGGTAAGTATTTAAGCATCGAATCATCTGATATAGATTAACAAGAATTAGCGTCCACCTTCAAGGGCTACGAACTAAATTTCTTTCCATGGATGCTGCTGCATCCTCTAGTCTTAGTAAAAAATTGAATAAAACTAGAATTAAGATTTCTATATTATTCTTTGTAACATTTATTTTGAGTACACTTCCAATCGATTCTTTATCTAAATGATAAATAGTTAATTTTTATTAATATCCGAATAAATATGCACTATTATAGGACATATACGCCCTTATAAATTTGGAAAAATTATATTATACTGTAGTTATAATGGATTCACTAGATTATAAAAGAAACCACAAATTATACAGTCAGTATTCTATTTATCATTTAATAATTACAGGTCATTACTTACTACTTATTAAATGCATATCTATAAAAATTATATCTTCAAGTGAAAACAACATTAAAATCTACATAAGATTAAAGTAAGAAGTTTGTTCAATGAGTTTTATCCAACAAAATTGTTTCTAATTCGAATTGATAAATTCAATCTCAATTGATAAAAAATATGGTAGTGTCAAAAGTTTAATGGAAGATATGGAAGATTCGAGTTAAGAGACGTATTTAGCCTCTTCAAATAAAGTGCCGGTATAGTCAATTAATTTAAGCCATTGATTTGGCATCAAATCATTATCACTTAGGACTTC
>JAHISX010000061.1 GCA_018817915.1 Bacillota bacterium | reverse complement strand
ACTTCTAGAGTCCTTGGATATAAACGTGATAAGAATGGTGAAATTGCAATTGATGAAGATGAGGCTAAAATAGTTAGAAAAGTATTCACTTTATATTCAAAGGGTTATTCACAAGGTTACATCGCTGAGGAACTAAACAAAGAAGGGTACATAACAAAACATTACAATCTACCTTACAGTTCAGGAACCATTCGCGGGATACTAAACAATGAAAAATATACAGGAAATGCATTACTTCAAAAATCGAAACGACGTAGAGTTGGAGATAAAACTGGAGAAAAGAATCAGCAAACACATCCTAAGTATTTTGTTGAAAATTCACACCCAAAAATTATCACAAAAGCTTTATGGGATAAGGTACAATCCATTAAAGCTCAAAGAATGTTGAAATACAATCATACAACTGATATTCTTGATCTAAAGAAACGTGCAAGAAATAGATCCATTTATAGTGGTTTTATTGAATGCTCGGTATGCGGTAAAAACTATCATTACAAAGTCAATAACAAAAGAGAAAAGTGGGCTACAGAGATTTTGATTTGTTCATCAAATCGAGAAAAGAAAACATGTGAAAATGATTCCTTATTCGTAGAAACATTTGATGAGCAATTACTATCACAAATAAACTATATTATCAAAAACAAATATGAGTTTCTCAATAAACTAAATGAGGTATTAACTTCACATCCAGAAATAAGAGAACTCAATATTGAAATTAATTCATTAGAAGACAAACTTGATGAAGTTCATCATCAAATCAAATCGTTAGCCTTATTGGAAGGGGATTTTGAAACGCTAGTTTTGGATCGATTAAAAACACAAAAATCCGACATAGAAATTAAATTGACAGCATATCGAAACAAGCTGCTTACATCACATAATATAGAATCAAAGATTAAACATTATAAACTTCTAATAAAAGACTTTAAGAAGCCTATAGAGGATCTATCTGATTTTCCCTTCAAAGAGTTCTTTGAAAAAACAATTGTTAACGGAAGAAATGATATCGAGATTATTTTAAATCCATTTAAGACTTCTTCTACTAAGTCTGTATATTCATTTCCTGAAATAATTACAGCATACAATATCAGAAAGACTCTATTTGAAACAACTTCTAAAATTTCGTGCTTTTAGCTAATTGAATGTTAAATTAAATTGTGTTATATTAAAAGAGCGACATAGTCGCAACTTATCCCTTACATAGCATGTGTGTATTTACACACACATCCCCTTCCTTAAGGCCACCGAGAGGTGGTCTTTTTATTGCGTTTTATCATAAGTTCAAATCCGATAGCGACCTCAAAAAACAGCCATTTTTGGCAAAAGTTCAAATCCGGTCACGAGAAACCTATCTTCAACCTATATCAGGGTATAAAAAAAGAGTAAAACCAATGAAAAACCACTGATTTTACCCTAAAAAATACAAAAAGTTGCTTTGTATAAAATCGCTTAAAACGTCTTTATTTAGCCGTTGAACGATAAAAAGCAACTTGGTATAATTAACCTGTCTTGTCATTACTAAGTTTATCGCGTTTTTTAACAGAAAAATAGCGTGTTTCACTCTCTTACCATACCAAGTTTACTGTTTTTGCACTAGAAGCTTACAACTTTAAGCACAATCGTCATAAAAAGTATTTTATCTCTTGACATATATTTGATATAATTTCAATCAATTCATTTATTTTTTAATCGTACATATATACCATATGTCATTTCCTTCAAATCCACAATCAGTATATAATTTTATTGGATTAGATATATTTTCTAATCTGCCTGAAACTGTGATAAAATCAGCAATTATTGACAGTCTATTTATTAATGCATTTACAATTAACTTTCCATAACCTTTTCCCTGATATTCAGGTAGGACCTGAATCCATTCTAAAACGCCTTCTCTTGTTTCAAAATCAAATTCTGCAATACCACTTGCAATTATTTTCCCATTAATTTTTATTTTTACCCACAAGTCATCATCAAAAACACTTCTTGAAATCCATTGATTAATATCTTTTTTTGAGACTTGTATGTTTTCCTTTT
>JAHISX010000060.1 GCA_018817915.1 Bacillota bacterium | reverse complement strand
TTAAGATTTTGGGTAGATACTTAATCTTATCATATCCGTGGTCTTCTTTTTAATGCATAAAAAAAAGGCCTTTTTAAAAGATTGTAAACACCACAACCTTTTTTAAAGCCTATACAACACCACAACCTATTTTAAATACCTATTTAAAATTGAAGCACTCATTTAAATGGGTGCTTTTTTTTATATATTTTCCCATCATGATTGAAAGCTTACTCTTTATAGAGTAGAATAGATATATGAAGATGAATAAAAAGATGAATTTAGTTGAACAATTCAATCACGATGTGAATAATTCAGATCAAACTAGATTTGAAAGATGGACTGATTACCGTAAAAAAGTCAGTGCTTTTTTATTGCCTCATTTTGAGGAACATGGAAAACAAGAAAAGTTACTTATACTAGGTGCTGGAAATTGTGATGATCTCGATTTACTATTTCTGAAAACACATTATTCTTTTATCACGCTTACGGATATTGATGTTTTAAATATTCAAAAAGGAATCATTAATCAAGGATTGTCTGTTCAAGACTTTGAAATTTTGCAAGTAGATTATACAGGATTTGAGAAAGTTGGATTCTTTAACCATTTGGTTGATGATTTACTGCTTTGTACTTCTGTTGATGCGATTGAATCATTAATCATTTCTAAATTAAAGAATTTAACCAATCATCAATTCTTATCTTCATATGAAAGAATGTTTGATTCTATATTGATGACACCCTTATATACTCAACTTGTTCTTAATCAAGTTTTAAATACGATGGAGGTTATGGATAAACTCAAATATCCAAATCATCTCATTAAGTTTATTGAAGCAAGAATGTTAGATGAAATGCCCATCATCATTGATCGCTTCAATCAAAACGTCAATATATTATTAAAAGAAAATGGATATTTATTTATACTTTCTGATATTTTTCAAAGTGGTATAGATGAAGCCTTTTATCATCAAGTGACTCAATCGATTGACTCAGTAGAATTCATGGACTTAATCTATGCAAATTACATGAATTTATATGGTTATGGTTTAGGTGATTATGGCTTACTTTCCATGTCCTATTTACGAAAATCAAAACACTATACATGGCTTATCTGGCCATTTACAGAACAAGTTCATATGATAGTTAAATTTGAAATATTTTCCAGTCTATAAAAATTTCCTATTGACTATGATGTATCATTAAAAAAAAACGATTTAAAAGGGAGGGTTTCATATGGATGAAATCATTAGGATTCAATATTTATCGAAAATGTACGGAGAATTAAATGCATTAAATAATGTCAATTTGACATTGAACAAAGGGAAAATCATTGGTTTATTAGGACCAAATGGTAGCGGAAAGACAACTTTGATCAAAGTGATTACTGGTATGCTAAAACAATATACTGGTTCAGTTTATATTGATGGAAAGCTGGCTTCAGATGAATCTAAGGCACTCATCTCTTATTTACCTGATCAGCTTTATTTTGATTCATGGATGAAAATCAAAGATTTAGAGTTATATTTTAAAGATATGTTCTCTGATTTTAATCAAGATCGTTTTCATCAATTATTACATCGATTCATGATTGAAGACCGCGTTTATATCAAAAACCTCTCTAAAGGAAATCAAGAAAAATTGCAGCTCGCACTAGTTCTTTCTAGAGATGCAAAGATATATATCTTTGATGAGCCAATTGGTGGTGTCGATCCTGCGCTTAGACAAATCATTTTAGATACGATCATCAGTGATCGTAATCCTGAAGCAACCATCTTGTTATCAACTCATCAAATTTATGATGTTGAAACTTTATTTGAAGAAGTTATCTTTCTTAAAAAAGGTGAAGTATTATTTCATAAACCTACTGCTGAAGTAATCAAAGAGTCTGGAAAATCTTTATTAGAAACTTTTAAGGAGGTATTCAAATATGCTTCTTAAATTGATAAAACACGAATTAATTTCTAGTTATCGTAAATATTTACCAATTTATGCTGTTGTCATCATCATGTCGATCCTTTCACCAGCAACATATCGAAGTTCTCTTTTGAGTCTCTATGGGCTTGCATCGAGTGCATTGATGCTGATCATAGGTGCAATGGGTGTTTATACCATCTATAACTTAATTTTGTCATTAGGTTTACGTGTCTATGGTAACCCTGGATATCTCTTATTTTCATTGCCAGTTAAAACCAGAGATATTATGATTTCAAAAGCAATTGTCAATGCCATTTGGATTATTTGTTCAGGTGCATTTGGATTATTAGCCTTTTCCATATTTTTAAATCGATTTATTGGTATTGATGCATTGGACCTCATTAGAGAATTATTTTCAGTGCTATTCCAAAATGACGTCATGTTTGGCATCATTTATATCGTTTTTGGATTTGTTTACATCTTCTATATTATTGCCTTTCTCATGTTTATATTAGCCTTACTCAACTTAATATATAAAGGTGAACATAAAATTTTAACAGGAATCATCTTATATTTTGTTATGAGTACAGTCATAAGTTTTATTTCAGTTACTATTTTCGGCTCTTTATTCGGAGTTACTAGTACTGGTTTGATTCAATCCTATGATATGTTGTGGGTCATGCTCTACTATCTGATCATTACCATTACTTTGTTTTTAGTAACACATTATATGATGGATAAAAAATTAGATTTACAATAGAATTAACTTCAATTAAGTAAAAAAGGATTACCTCGATATTTAATGTATACCCTATGTCAAGGACTAAGTGAAAAAAGACCTTAATCATTTAAATCATTTAAGTAAGATGGTTGTTCTTTTAGAGAGCGGCCATCTTTTTTATTGTTTTTGTCTCTAAACATATCACCATATGCTCTTGGAC
>JAHISX010000059.1 GCA_018817915.1 Bacillota bacterium | reverse complement strand
TTTGATAATTTTATGACTTGTTCATCTGTGAAATAATATAATCCCATTTCATCACCAGCTTCCTATTATCTCTATTATAAAGTAAAAACCCTATAGCCAGGGTCTTTTTTCAAAGAGTCCGTTTTATAGGGTACATTTTAACCTGTCATGAATTTTTTTATATCTTCATCACTGAGATCAAGATAATTTGCCATATGCAGCTTCATTTCTATTGGTATGATTGTTCCTTGAGGTATTGGAGGAAGTGCAATTGATGTCACTTGATGTCCTCTTCTAATGAACTCAAAAGCTGCTTCAGAGCCTAATAGACCTGTTCCACCTACCAAAAATACTTTCATTATTAGTCCTCATAGAGTCTTAATGTTTTTCTTATTTCTTCATTGCTGATATCAATAAGAATCATTTCAAACTCATTTGTAAATAGATTATTCTCTTTCATTTTAAATGGAAAATAGTTATACATCATTCTAATTTGAAAATATGTTGATTTATATTTAGACAACTGGAAATCAGCAAATTCTAAATGAGCATTCAGTGAACGATATTGATGAGTTCCATCTGTGTTCGAATCATAAATTATGATTTCTTCTTTGCAAATCTTGCAAACTGCTTGAATGATTAATTGATTATCCAATTTAGCCAAATGAGATGATAAAATACCTTTTGTTTGTTTTCCTGTATGTTTAATAGAAAATAAATGGTTTCCACAAGTACATTCTAAATTAGCACTCATGGCTTCTTCTCCAAATGTTTCGATATGAGATAAATGATCTTGTATTCTAAGCTTTTCCACTTTAATCGCCTCTATTCTTTAATTATTTCCAAAGTTCTTTCTATAGATAATATTTCTCCAAAATTACCATTAAAAATATAATAATTGTGATGAGTGTAAATTTGTATCGCAGATAATAAATCATTATTAAATGTTGTATTTGTTTTTTCTGGAATGATGATTTCATATCCTAAATCAAAAGCTGATTTGATCGTAGCATCTATACAATATTCAGTTTGCATACCCACAATGATTAAACGACTTATTTTATTACTATGAAGATATTCATTTAATTGAGTGTTTTTAAATGCTGAATTAAATTTCTTAATCATCACGAGTTCATTAGAATTCGGAGTGATTTGATCATACAAATCCCATCCATGAGAGCCTTCATTAAATTCATCGCCACCATCTTCAGTGTGCTGTATGAAAATAGTCAAATTATTTTGTGCTCTATTAGCTTCTATTAATAATTTAATATTAGATAAAACAAGATCAAAATCAAATGGTTTAAGTTCAACTAATGTGTTTTGTAGATCGACAACAATAAGTGCTGTATGATTCATAAAAGCCTCCTGAATTTAAATGTGTTATATACTGTGTTCTTGGTATCATTATAACATGATTAAAAAACTAAATTCATATATAGCTTTATATTCCAAATAGATTAAAAAAAAACCATGTAGGTTTCTGTTTTATAAAAACAAGCTGGTTGCAATATTAATGATTTGATCTCGAACTTTATCTCCAATATCAGAATTTAACATAACTACAATACCTTGTCCATGAACGGGATTAAAAACCATGCTACTATGATAACCAATATTATCTCCACCATGGCCAAAATAAATATTTGTTTGTTCCTTTAGCATAAAACCTAATCCATAGAAAGTTTTTATATCTTTTGGCACAGATATCATCATTTCAGCGCTTTGCTTTGTCATCCAATGGCTTTCACCTTTTAATGCTTGCATCATTTCGATACCAAAAAGTGCTAAATCTGTAGGTGTCGACCACTGCCCTGCTGCAGCTAGTTCAGGATAGAATATAAATCCATGATCAATTGGAGTATCATGCTCAGACCATCCTTGTGCTATTTTAGTAGTATCGATTTGATCTAATGTAGAAGCATGAAAACTATTTATCATTTTTAAAGGTTTAAAAACAAGCTCTTTTGCCCATTCTAAATATGACTTGTTAGTCTCTTGCTCTAAAAGATATTGGGCAAGCATATATCCTCCACCTGAATATGAAAATATTGTCCTTGGTAAATGTATCAATTCAAGTCTTAATGAATTAGAGGGTCTTTCTCCATGAAGTATTTGTAATAGTGAAGGCATCTGTTGAGTATGTAAATATCCTGAAAATCCATGGATATTAAACCCCGCAGTGTGACTTAATAGATCTTTGTAAGTTATGTTTTGTATCTTCTCATGATCTTCTAATGTTATTATTTTACTTATCTCTGGTACCAAGTTTTTCTCTATATTAATCATACCCAATTCATTTAGACGCATGACTGTTGCTGCAAATATTGATTTGCTCATTGAGGCAGCTTGAAAAAGAGTATTTTCATCAATATGTTGTTTCAACCCGAAAGTGATGGTCTCAGAAATTTGGAAGTTTTCAATGTTAACCAAGCTAAATCCATAAATTCGGTTAAGTTCTAAAAAATCACTAAATGTCTGTTCTTTTTTTAATATCAATTTTTCTATATCTTTAAATTTCATTTTATCCACCGATTCAATTGAAAAAATTAGATCTCATCTGTATTTATGACTTAAGTTTAAGCAATGCAATAGACTCTACATGCGTGGAGTTTATCTGATTGCTCGAAAATATGTCGGTTCGTGTACGTCGGAAACATATTTTTAGTCATTTTATGTTCCCCCATTCCGGACTTTTCCCAGTGTGGGAACATATTTTCGGTTGAAATCCAGTGATATTGGTACTATTTAAGGTATAAGTGTATAATACAATTTTGTCACCCTAACAGAATTATAAGCATCTATAGAAAAGTCACTCAATCTTAATTCTATAAATCAATGCCCATATTCTGCATCTCAAAACAAATAAAATCCACATTATATCGTTCTACCTATTTGATTTTTTTGATGAAAATCGGTAGTTTTTCATCTGGATCGATTAAATGACTGTTTACGAATCCCATAGATTCCCAAAAGGGAAGTCCGGTAACTTCATCTGGGGTTAGGTAGATATAATTCGCACCATCGGCAATTAAAACATTTTCAATATGCTGAAAAAACGTTCTCCCATGACCGAGTCTTCGTTTGTCTGGAGTAATATAGAACCCCATAATATATCCGTATCCTTTATCGATTAGTCCTTTGATTCCCCCTAAATCAATCGCAAAATTACATACTCCAATGCATTCATCATTAATATACATCAACTCGAAATGCATCGTATCTCGTAGCCCTTGAATTCCAATTCTTTTCATCAAGTTGTCAGTTACTTGATCAACATAGAAACGTTCGTCTTTGTGTTTCTTCAACTCGGCTGTAAATGGCAACCAAAGAGCTTTTGCGTCTTCAACATGCTTACTGTTTTCTTTTTGAATTTGAATATAGTTTATTGTATTCATTCTTCCTTCTTTCATTTTTTTTGAATTGAATCCTCTCCTCTTGTGTATGATTAAGAAAGGTTCTATGATATCCAAGACAGATAGACATTGTATTTTTATAAATACCTGTTTGTCGCTTTATTAAAAATATTATGTGTCAAACTTAGCCTTCTAAAAGCAAAATCTTATTCCCGTCCAAATCAAAGAGTGGTAGTTCTTTCCCACCCCATACCGCTATTGTTGGCGGCTCTATCCTTACACCTTTTTCTTTTAGTTCAACATATGTCTTATCAAGATCATCACAAGTAAAAACAAAATTGACCTTCCCCTCGCTTGACTTCCCCCATTTATTTTCATCCCAAATAACGATTACTGGTGCGTCTTTAAAAAAGCCTAAAGAAACACCATCATAATTTTCATCGTGTTCCAATATTGGTATTCCCAATCTTTCATTATAGAATTCTACCAATGCTTTCGATTTTACAGATGAAATATTAACACATTTATATTTTACAATCATATTTATTACCTCCCAAATCCCAATTCGTTTCCATCTAAATCTTTAATTGTAAATTTCTTAGTACCCCATGGAGTATCAAATAAAGGTTCAACAATATCAACCTTATCTTTTAACTTTTCCCAAAGTTCCTCTACCTCGTCAATATTAAAGTTAAATCTGCCATATGGTATTGAACCTTTAACCTCCATTATAGCGAATGTAGCACCCTCTTCTGATTTAAAATCATAATAGGTAGGTTTTTCAGGTGGCCAACCACTATCATGCTCAAAGCCTAACACTTCCTCATACCATTGCAAAGCTATGTTAACATCAGATACGTTTACTCTTACATGATTAAGTCTTGTTCGCATATTTATTTCATCTATAATCAAATCGTCTTTTTATAGGTAGATTGATTATGTCCCCTTCATTGTTTTTATATGGTTGTTTCATTGCCTTTTGTACAGTGGATTTGTATCTAGGTATTGCACTCATTAGTCTATAAAATATTCTTGATTTTCTATTCTAACCTATTCTCTACTACTAGAAATCAAGAACTCTATATAGTCTATCACCATTTTGCTGGAAACTGAAAATCCTCCAGGATTATTTTCATCATGGGTGCCTGCATAATTAATTCCAACTACTTTTAGATCAAAGTTTAGAAGCATTCCACCACTAGAGCCACTGTTTGTCTCTGCAGAGTGTATTACCGACAAGAATTCATTCGTTTTCACTTCCCCATATCTATCAGTTGTCTTTGTTTTGTTATATTTAAATACACTACCTATTGAAACAACATTTCTCTCTCCAAGTGGATTTCCAATTGCGATGATATTGTTACCTACTTCGATCTCACCATCAACTATTTCTAGAATAGTTAAAGCTGTTTCAGTCTTACTAAAAACGATAATTGCTAAATCTAGCTCATAACTCATGCTACCTTCATATACAAATGCACTGTATTTATTTTCAAAATAATCCACAACTTCAATAATCTGATACTTATAGTTTTTGTGCTTATCAACTACATGATAATTAGTGATTGCGTAATAGTAATCTTCTGTTTCATGAAAAATGACTCCACTGCCGCTGTAGATATTTTTAGTTGAGAAGAACCATTCATTGTCAAACGAAACGTTGTTTATTAAGATATTTCCCTGTTTAGATTTCAATAACTCATCTTCATCAATACTCTCGAAATCTTCAATGATTGAGGGTACATAAGGTTCAAAGTTAATATCATTTATTTGGTACTCATCCAATGAAGGTGCTTGAAAATCGAAATCATAATTTGATTTACACCCTTGTAGAATAAGTATGTTGAAAATTAAGATGAAAATTAGATACAGTTTTTTCAAAATATTGCCCTCCGAGTTTGCATTGAGCAAGCAAATTAACTATAATACAATCTTAACAAAGGTTGGCAAAATCCACTCAGTCTGAAAAGGATTTGATGAACCGTCATGTTCTTCAAATGCTGAGCATGAATTAATCTCGTTAATAAAGCTCTGTTTAATGCTTTTTTCTAAGTGATTGGCTAGATTGGTAAGATTCGCGTGTAGTGAACCACTAATGCTGCTATCTATATTACATTCTTTGAAATCTAGATAATTAAGCAGGAATCGATTATGACTAACTGCATTTCGTAGTTCAGCTAACGCCTTTAAATTCTTTGGTTCAAATATTGTATCTGGAAAAATCGTATGAATATCTTCTTCAGAAAGGTCCAATACCTGCGCTATAAGATCGGAGAATAATGTCTTGTCTAATGCTTTATACAATACTTTTTCGCTTTTTAGTGTTTTCGCAATCTTTGCTGTTAAATTCAGTTGATCCATTTTATCTGAGTAATTATTATCTATATAAGCTCTTATCTTTTCTTCCAATAGGCCAATATACTTATAGAGGACTTTTCGAATACGCTTATCATAACGATATGTGGATGCAATTTCACAATATTTGATTTTTGAAGCCGTGTAACTACTCAAATACGAATATATTGAATGATGAAGATTAACACCCTTCAAATCCAAATAGTGCTTAGCTTTATCTATCTCTTCTTGTTTAATCTCGATAAGTTCAATAAACTCATTTGCTTTCATAGTTACGCCTTATTGAAAATACTCATTCAGTGTTTCTAGGAAAACAGAGAATGATGGAGTTTCTTCATTTCTAGTTAAATGCAGATTTTTATTGTGCAAGTATCTTTCTTTGAAGTCTTCCCAGTAACCCTCTTCTTTGATTCTTTTAAACTTAACACCATAGTTTTTTGTTTTTCGAACTTCATTCCATAAGTATCTGCCTGAGGTTTTATCGAAAATCAATTTGTAAAGATTACCATTATTTCCTTCAATCATAATTGCTACATCAAAAGAAAACTTTTGTTCCCCATTTAATACTAATTTTGAAGCTATTACCGATGTTGAATTACTAGCGAACTTAAAATTAAACTCAGGATTTACTTCATTGAATGCATTTATGAAAATGTTTTTAATCTTTTCAGGAAAAGAACTCAGTTCCTTTTTATCTTTTTTTAGAATAAAATTAAAATCCAAGTCAAAAGGACCACTTTCACCATTTCTAGTGATTAATCTTTTTTCACCACTTCCAATAAGTCGATATTCAAAAGTAAAATATTCTTTAACACTCTTTTGTACATTAAGAATAATATCCTCACATGCTTTCGCTAGTGAGTCTCTTTCTTCTTTTGAAACATATTTATACATATTAATACATCTCCTTTACATTTGATTTTGGTTTCAAATATTGTCTTTGATAGATTTTGGTAAGAATGTTTTTACCCCAAAGAACTCATAGATTTTGTGATGAGTAAATCCAATCGCATCAATCTCGATCGATTGATTTAAATAATCATGATCATCAACTTCATTATTCTTTCCAGTAGGACGAATATAATTCAACGTTTCATATTCCCATTTATCTAGAGTATTTTTTGACTCTAATGACCTAGTTCTTATACAATATCCTTGATATGCATGTCTTGTTTCATGAAAGGCAGTAACTATAACCTCAATCCATTGAGATTTCGCAATCCATTCTTCATTGAATATAATTTCGTCAGATTCGAACAGATACATACCGGTAATCTCATTATTAGATATTTCTGAGGGGTCAAAGAAGCTGATGTGCGGTACAGGTATATTTAATATTTTAGCTATAATTTTTACGCCATTAATTGCTACTTCGTGATTATTCATTATGCCATCCAACTTTCACTTATTAAATATATACTATCTAGATT
>JAHISX010000058.1 GCA_018817915.1 Bacillota bacterium | reverse complement strand
TGGATATTTCGTTCGTGTTTGGCACCGCGAAAAAAGTATCAATGCAAGCAAAGAGTTGGCTGAAAAAATTGTTGAAGACGGAAAAAAAGAAGCCGAAAAAGCAAAAAGAGAAAGTGTTTTAGAAGCCAAACAAGAGATTTTTGTGTTGCGCAAGGATTTTGATAATGATATGCGCGAACGCAGACAGGTCGTAGTTAATCTTGAAAGCAAGGTTACACAGCGCGAGGATACATTAAATCGCCGTGCTGTTCATTTAGACAAGCGCGAAGAAACGCTTGCACTACGCGAAGAAAAACTCGATGAAAAGAAAGAACAACTTGAACAATTAAATAGCAAAGCGGAAGAAGTATTAAAACAGCAAGAGCAAAAATTGATTGAAATTTCTAGCCTTACAGTAGATGAGGCAAGAGAAATCATCATGGGCAGAGTCAGAGATGATATGTCAGATGAAATTGCAACATACATCCGAGACGAAGAAGAAAGAGCTAAGAATGAAGTGCAATCACGCTCCAAGCAACTATTGTCGCTTGCCATACAAAAGTATGCCAGTGAAACCACTACAGAAAGAACTGTCTCTGTCGTTGATTTGCCGAATGATGAAATGAAAGGCCGAATTATTGGTCGCGAAGGTAGAAATATTCGCACCATAGAGGCATTAACAGGTGTTGATCTCATTATTGATGATACACCAGAAGCAGTCGTACTTAGTGGATTTGATCCGATTAGAAGAGAAATTGCCAAGCGCGCTTTAAGCACGTTAGTCTCAGATGGTCGTATTCACCCAGGTCGTATTGAAGAAGTTGTCGAAAAAGCTAGAGTCGAAATGGATATTTTCATTAGAGAAGCTGGTGAAGATGCAGTCTTTACAACAGGAATTGGTCGTATTCATCCAGATTTAGTTAAGTTATTAGGAAGATTAAGTTTTAGAACAAGTTATGGACAAAATGTATTAAGACATTCGATTGAAGTCGCATTTCTAGCTGGTAAACTAGCTGTTGAAATCGGTGAAGACGAAATGCTTGCACGTCGTGCTGGATTACTTCATGATATCGGTAAAGCTGTTGATCATGAAATAGAAGGTGGACATGTTGAGATTGGTGTTAACATTGTCAATCGTTACAAAGAACCTAAAGAAGTTGTTGATGCCATTGCATCACATCATGGTGACAAAGAGGCAGAGAGCGTTATCGCTGTATTAGTTGCTGCTGCTGACACACTAAGCGCTGCGCGCCCAGGTGCTAGAAGCGAATCCATGGAAAACTATATTAAACGTTTGGAACAATTAGAAGCCATTTCCAATGAAATACCTGGTGTTGAAAAGTCATATGCTATTCAAGCTGGACGTGAAATTAGAGTGATCGTCAAAGCAGATCAGATTGATGATTTATCGACATTTAAGGTCGCACGTGAAATCAAGGAACAAATTGAAGAAAAGATGACGTACCCTGGAACAATCAAGGTTACAGTTATCCGAGAAACACGAGCAACAGACATTGCAAAATAAGAGGCTTAGGCCTCTTTTTGTTAGAAAGAAGTGATTTGATGAAAATCTTATTTATTGGCGATATTTATGGAAGACCTGGATTAGAAATGATTTCTAACTATTTAACTGAACTAAAAAATACTTATCGTCCCAACATTATTATTGTTAATGCTGAAAATGCAGCAAACGGACGAGGTATCAGTTTAAAGATTTATAAAGAATTAATGAGTCAAGGTATTCATGCGATTACCATGGGTAACTGGGTTTGGGGTAATCGTGAACTCTTTGAGTTTATTGATGATTCTAATATCGTGCGTCCTATGAACTTTAGAAATGCACCTGGTAAAGGTTTTATTACAGTCAATTATAATGGACAAAAACTTCTTGTGATTAATGCATTAGGCAGAACATTCATGAATCCAAATATTGATGATCCTTTTACTGGAATTGATTCAATTATTCAAAATGAAGCAGCAGATTTCATCCTAGTTGATATGCATGCAGAAGCAACCAGTGAAAAAGTAGCTTTAGGACATTATTTAGATGGTAGAGTTGATGCCGTTGTGGGAACCCATACGCATATACCTACTGCTGATGAAAGAGTTTTGCCAAATGGAACTCTTTATATTACAGATGTAGGTATGACAGGACCACTCAATGGTGTTATCGGTGTTTCTAAGGAGATTGTTTTAGATCGATTTTTAAATGGATATTCTACACCAAATGAAGTAGCACCTGGTGCTAAACAGCTCAATGCTGTGATCCTTGACTTAGTCAAAAAGACAATACAAAGAATACATATTGAAAGCGAAACAGTATAACTCATACTGTTTTTTCATGTATAATAGGCATAGGTGATTTTAATGAGTAAAGTAGATCTTGAAAAATATTTTAAGCCTAATTTAAAAGAGGCAAGAAAAAGAAGTACAGATAGAATTGAAGAACTCAAGTTTCAACTGAGTGACGCTCATCAAAAGATTGGCGTCAATAAAACATATATGATCCATACATATGGATGTCAAGGTAATGAAGCAGACAGTGAATCTATCGCTGGTATTTTAGAATTAATGGGATTTACTAAAGCAGTTTCTGAAGCTACAAGTGATGTTATCATCATGAATACTTGTGCGATTAGAGAAAATGCTGAAAATCGCGTTTGGGGAGAACTTGGCAGACTTAAAGCTTATAAAAAGACAAATCCTGATTTAATTATCGGTTTAGCTGGATGCATGGCACAAGAAGAGAATGTTGTTGAACGTGTTTTAAAGAAATATCAACACATTGATTTAGTTTTTGGAACACATAATATATATAAGTTGCCAGAATATATCGAAACTGCTCTATTTTCTAAAGAACGTGTTATCGAAGTTTACTCTCAAGAAGGTGAGATTGTAGAAAATCTTCCCAAAGTTAGAAATCACAAATTTAAAGCATGGGTTAATATCATGTTTGGTTGTGATGAATTTTGTACATATTGTATCGTTCCTTATACAAGAGGCAAGGAAAGATCAAGATCAAAAGAAGAAATTATTTTAGAAGTTCAAGAATTGGTTGAACAAGGATATAAGGAAATTACTTTACTTGGACAAAATGTGAATGCTTATGGTAAAGACTTTAAAGATTCTAATTACACATTTGGGGATTTACTGCATGACCTTGATCAATTGGATATTAAACGGATTCGTTTTACGACAAGCCATCCACATGATTTAGATCAAAAGACAATGAGAGCAATGAAGGATTCTAAACATATTATGCCTTTCTTCCATCTTCCTGTTCAATCTGGAAGTAACGAAGTACTCAAAAAGATGAATCGACATTATACGAAGGAATCTTATCTTAAGGTTTTAAATGAATTGAAAGAAACGGTCCCAGGTATCGCAGTAACGACGGATATCATCGTTGGCTTTCCTGGAGAAACAGATGCTGATTTTCTGGAAACACTTGACCTAGTAGAAAAGGCACAATTCGAAGGCGCATTTACTTTTGTCTTTTCAAAAAGAGAAGGTACACCTGCTGCTAAATTTGTTGATGACACAAAAGAAGAAACCAAGAAAGAAAGACTATATTTATTAAACGATCGAACCAATGCAGGCTATTTAAAAGGGAATCAAAGATTTCTAGGTCAAACAGTCAAAGTTCTTGTTGATGGTGTTTCTAAAAACAATGATGATGTACTTGCTGGATATAGCGAGCATAATAAATTAGTGAATTTCAAAGGCGATAAAAGTTTGATTGGACAAATTGTTGAAGTTAAAATTTCTGTTGCTAAAACTTGGTTTTTATTAGGTGATTTATTATGACAGAAAAAGAAAAGCTCATTCAGATGATTCAAGAAAATGAAGAGATTCAAAGATATAAGAGAATAGAGAACATCATCAATAACAATAAAAAACTTAAAGCAAAAGTTAATCAATTAAAGGCACTTCAGAAGCAGTTAATCAATGCAAAACAAGTTGGAAAAACACAAGCAATTGCTGAGTTTGAAAGTAGATATCAAGTGCTTTATAATGAGATTGAGGAGTACCCACTGATGTCGGATTATTTGGCTTTACAAGGCGACATTAACGAAATGATACAATCCATTCAATCCATCATAGAAGAAGGCATAGAAAAAGATTTTGAATGAGAACGGTCCATAATGGCCGTTTTTATATAAAAAATAACCAAATAACTTGATAAAAAAGGCAAATCATTGTATTATGAATACAAAGAGATTAGTAGGAGGATTACCATGGCAAGATTGACACGTGAGAGTAGCGTTACCGTTGGAACTAAGGAATATAAGATCGATGAATTGCTGAAAACGATCATTTATTTACCTGCGGATCAGATCAAAACATTTTTCATTCAGATCGGTCTAAAGATTCCTCGGGAGCTTAGAATGTTTGTCCTAAGAGAGACACTCAGAGAAAAAGTTATTGAGACTAGAAAATCAAGACTGACACTTGCAGATGAATTAAATTACCGTTTATCTTGGTACACTGAATTTACTGAATCACAATTAGAAAATCTTCTTGTCTTTTTTGAAGACCCTAAAATTGAAAGAGAATTCTTAGAAGATTTTTGGACCGACCTCATCTCTTATTTAGTAGAAAAAGAAGTTTCATCTAAACATTTAAAAACATTACTTGATGATAGTATTACCTTTGTTAAGAAGCATGGCCTAGAACTTCCAGATATGAAGACTTACAACCGCGATTTAAAGGATTTGTTCTTTGATAGTTTTGGTCGCATTGATGGCTTAGCGCCAGCTAAATTCAGACCAGTTTTATATAAGAGTTCCACTTTATCTGAAATTAGAGAACTAGGAACAAAATATGAAGTAGATGTTCCAAGAAGACTTAAGAAAACCGAACTTGCTGACATCATTATTAAGGAATTAAAAGATCGAGGTCAACATACAGATAAACTAGAAGGCGAAATTAGAAGTATGTCTGTTTTAGTCATGCAGAGATTTGCTATCGATCATGATATTAAGGCTTCTACAGAATTGAAAAAAGAAGAAATTATTGAATATATTTTGGCAAACGCTAAAGAAACTAAAGAAACATATTTCGTACCTGAATCACAGTCAGTTTATGATAAAGAAGTTGAAGAAGTTGCTGAAGATTTAGATGAAATTCAAATACCTGTACCAATCGTTGAAGTTCCTGTTGAAGAAGAACCGGTCGTTATTCCTGTTTCTGAACCGGAAGTTGAAGCTCCCGTTGAAGAAGAAAAAGTTGAAGCTCCCGTTGAAGAAGAAAAAGTTGAAGAAACTCAAGTACAAAAAGTTGCTGAAAAGCCACAAGTTCAAGTTGTACAAAGTGCAATTGATATTAGCGAACTCGTCAACGAAATTAAAAAATTAAGAGAAACCTTCGAAGTTGCTTTATTGTCGCAAAAGGTTCTAAATGCAGAAAAAGAAGAAGAAAGATTTAACGCAATTCAAGTGAATAATACGCAATCAAATATTCCTGAAATTCAACCAGTAGTCATTAATTCCGCTGAATTTTATGGCAATTCTAAATCACTTAAAAAAGTAATTAAGAATGATGAAGCTGCTGAAAGAGAAAAATTTATTGAAGAAAAGAAAGCAGACTCATCTATAGGTACTGGAAAGACTGATGATGGAGTTGATGAAACACCTGGTGAAATTAAATTCTTAGGCAAAATGTTTAAAGGTTTAGGCAAAATATTGTGGAAGTTATTAAAATTCTTACTCAAGTTTGCTATTATTGCTGCAATTATCGCATTGGTACTGATCGTAGGTATTGCAGCACTTAAACATTACGTCCCATCACTTACATTACTTGATGGTGTTATTACATTCTTGAATAACTTCCTAGGTTCAGGCATCGTTGACAGAATTAATGGTATACTCGGTTGGACAGTTTGATATTAAATAAATAGAATGAGGGGGCAACATGGATAAGCAAAAATATACCCCAATGATGCAACAATATCTTGAAATTAAAGAAGACTACGCAGATGCGATAGTCTTTTTTAGATTAGGCGATTTTTATGAGATGTTTTTTGATGATGCTATTTTGGCATCAAAAGTATTAGAAATTGCTTTAACGTCTAGAGATGCAGGGGCAAAGGTACCCATGTGTGGTGTTCCCCATCATGCAGTCAAACCTTATGTCCAAAAGCTCATTGAAAAAGGATTTAAGATTGCAATTGTTGAGCAAACGACAGAACCTGGTAAAGGTTTAGTTAAACGTGAAGTTATTCGATTAGTCACACCAGGAACTGTTTTAGAAGATGGTATCTTGGATGCAAGATCCAACAATTTTATAGCAAGTGTCTTGCTCACAGAAAAAGGATATGCACTGACTTACGTAGATATTTCAACTGGCGAATCCTTCATTACGGACGGACTCGAAAAGAAACAAGTGCTCGATTTGATACAAAGCCTAGATATCAGAGAGGTCGTTTTACCTCTTCGTTTTGATGAATCATTTATTTCAAGTTTGAAAGAAAATGATCGATTGGTATCATATAATGATGATTATCAAATTGTTGAACAAAAATATACGAAACATCTTGAAAGAGATCAAAAAAGAGCAGCATCTCATTTACTCAATTATTTAGTCAATACACAAAAACAAATGATTAATCATTTAATGCCTTTTAAGGTCGTTGAACGAATTGGTCATATGCATATTGATTATCGCGTTAAAAAGCACTTAGAAATTGATGAATCGCTTGTGAATCAATCTCAGACAACACTTATTCATTGGATGAATGATTGTCAAACTGCCATGGGTTCACGCATGCTTAAGTCAATGCTTAATCACCCACTTTATGATGTTAAAGCCTTAAATGAACGATATGATTTGATTGAAGCATTTAAACCATATCAACCAAGAGAGCGCGTCATTGATCATTTGAGATATATTTATGACATCAATAGAATCGTAGGTAGAGTTGCATTTAACACTGTCAATGCGAGAGATTTATATCAACTCAAAGAAACCCTTAAACAAGTTCCTGATTTAAAAGAAGCACTAAAATTATATAAGAATCCAAAATTAGATTTGATGATTGAACAAATGGATGATCACCAAGCTTTATATGAATTTTTGGAAAAAGCAATACATCCTGAGCCTCCCATGACACTTAAAGATGGTGGAATTATTAAAGAAGGTTTTGATGAAAAGCTTGATGAACTTAGAAATATTGATTTAAATGGTCAGCAATGGCTTGCGGAATTTGAGACATTTGAAAGAGAAAAGACCGGAATAAGAAATCTTCGTGTTGGATATAATCGTGTGTTTGGATATTATATCGAAGTCTCCAAAGGTAATGCAGCTCTAGTAAAGGATGAATTCGAATATGAAAGAAAACAGACTTTGGCGAATAGCGAACGTTATATCACACCAGCTCTAAAATCAAAAGAAGATGATCTATTACATGCTAAAGAAAGAAGTATGACGCTTGAGTATGATCTATTTAAAGAAATTAGAACATATACAGAAGAATTCACTTTTTCTTTGCAAGAACTTTCCACAAAAATTGCTTTAATTGATGTTTTCTTAAATCTATCAATTATATCTGAAAAATATAACTTTATTAGACCAGAACTACATCACAATCGCAATGTAGAAATATTAAAAGGCAGACATCCAGTTGTTGAAAGATTTACAAAATTTGTTGCTAATGACGTCATCATGGATGAAGGAGAAATCTTTTTAATTACTGGTCCAAATATGAGTGGCAAATCTACTTATATGCGCATGTTTGCGATCATTGTATATATGGCTCAAATTGGATGTTTTGTACCTGCTGATAAAGCAGTTCTACCCATTTATGATGCGATATTCACTCGTATTGGATCATCTGATGATTTAAGCGGTGGCAAATCAACATTTATGGTTGAAATGGTTGAATCCAATGAAGCTTTAACCAAAGCAACTCAAAAGAGTCTAATTTTATTTGATGAGATTGGTCGTGGAACAGCAACTTATGATGGTATGGCACTAGCTCAAGGCATGATCGAATATATCCACGAAAAGATTAAAGCTCAAACGTTATTTTCTACGCATTACCATGAACTCACAGTTTTAGAAAATAGTCTTGAAAGATTAACAAATCTTTGTGTAAAAGCAAAAGAAGAGCATGATACCATGGTTTTTCTACACCATGTTGAACGAGGAACAACTGATAAATCATATGGTATTCAAGTAGCATCACTTGCTCATCTACCAAAGAGTTTAATTATACGTAGCAAGCAAATCTTAGAAAAACTAGAACAAAAAGAAAATAAAGTCGTTCTTGATTTGTTTAACTATGAAAAATTTGAAGAAGAAAATGAACAAATGATTGATGCTGATAAAGTCGCAGTTCTAGATGAAATTGAAAAGATTAATCCAGACAATATTACACCAATAGAGGCTCTACTGATCATTAAACATTTACAATCCTTAATTAAGAAATAGGTAAAAATATGTCTATCATTCAACAAATGAATAGCAAGCTTGCTAATATGATTGCCGCTGGTGAAGTTGTTGATCGCCCAGCATCCGTCGTTAAAGAGCTTGTTGAAAATTCTATCGATGCCAAAGCCACAAATATAATGATTGAAGTTATAGATATGGGTATGGGATCTATCATCGTCACTGATAATGGTATGGGGATGGATTTTTTAGACGCTCATTTGGCATTTGACAGACACGCAACAAGTAAGATTATGGATGAAAGTGATTTAGGTCATATCATGACATTAGGTTTTAGAGGTGAAGCATTAGCAGCGATAGCATCTGTATCTAAGGTCACCTTAAAAACAAGACAAGAAAATACCGAAGGTATTGAAGTTATTTATCATGGTGGTATTTTTGTTAAAGATGGAACATCAACGCTTAACCAAGGAACAGTTGTTGAAATTAGCGACTTGTTCTATAATACACCAGCACGCTTTAAATATATCAAATCAGATTTAGCTGAAAGACAAGCGATTATTGATATATTTGATCGACTTGCTCTGGCACATCCCAATATCCGTTTAACTTTGGTTATGGATAATAAGACAATCAAATCAACCTATGGAACCAATGATTTTTATAGTTTAATTGATCAAATTTATGGATCGAAAATGACAAATGGTATGACAATTTTTGAACAAACAGTTCAAAAAATACACATCACTGGTTATTTGCTCTCCCCTCAAATTGCACGTTCAAGAAAAAAAGATATCTCTGTTTTTGTTAATGGCAGATACATTAAAAATTATAAGTTAGTTCAAGCAGTCATCGATGGATACCATAGTTTTATGATGGTAGGCAAATATCCAATTGCTCTCATCCATTTAGAAATAGACCCTTCTTTACTAGATGTGAATGTTCATCCTCAAAAATATGAAGTTAAGTTTGTCAACGAATCGATTTTGGCTTATTATATTGAAACATATGTCAAAGAAGCTTTGTTAAAGCAGACACATCAAATACCTGAAACTCTAAAAAATATAAGTAAAGGTCTTGATGAAACATATATACCTTTAAATCTCAACTTTGGAGAAGCAGTCATTTCTGAATCAAAACCAGTTTATGAAACTCAAAATACCGAAAAAACACCGAAACTTCCTGATTTAGAATTTGTTGGCATTTTCTCTGGAACTTATATTCTTTTTCAAAACGAAGAAGGACTATATTTAATGGATCAACATGCAGCAGCTGAAAGAATCAGATACGAACATTATTTTAATTCGCTTGCACATCCTAATCCTGCAGTGAAACATTTATTGTTTCCGCACCATCTTCAACTCACATCAGATGATATCAGTGTGATTTCAAATCATCCTAAAAAGATGAACGCTGTTGGGTTTTATTTTAATGAGCAAAACGATCTTGTGGGTCTTCCTATTTGGCTCAATGATTCTGAAGTTGAAATAGCAATAGAAGCAATGGTCTCAATGATTGTTGAAAAGGATGCGATAGATTTAGCAATCTTAAGAGATAAACTGGCTAAAGACATTAGCTGTAAAGGTGCAATAAAAGCGAATAAAGCATTAAGTTTAAGTGAAATTAATTCTATCGTAAAAAATCTTAGAGCATGCGAAAATCCATATACATGTCCACATGGAAGACCGACACTGATTAAGCTTTCTCATCATGATATAGAGCGCATGTTTAAGCGGGTGGTATAATGAAGAAGGTTATTGTCATCGTTGGTCCAACCGGGTCAGGTAAGACAGGATTATCAGTCAAATTAGCTCAACATTTTCATGCTGAAATCATCAATGGAGACTCTGTTCAAGTTTATCAAGGGCTTGATATTGGCTCTGCCAAAATCAAACCTCAAGAAAAACAAAATATTAAGCATCATTTGCTGGATGTTGTTTCTGTTGATGAAGATTATAGTGTTTATCATTTTCAAAAAGACGTTAGAAAAAAAATTGAAACCATTGATTTACCAATGATTGTTGGTGGAACAGGATTATATATTCAAGCAGCACTCTATGATTATGAGTTTATTGAATCCAGCAGAGATAAAGATTTTGAAGAAAGTCATGAACAAGAATCCAATGCATTGATTTATCAAAAATTAGTTGAACTTGATCCAGAAATTAAAATTGAAATCAATAATCGCAGAAGATTACTTAGAGCATATGAACAAGCACTGCTTGGCGAACCAAGATCACAAAAAAAGAACAAAGATACGCTACTTTATGATGCTTTAATCTTATATTTAGATTTGGATCGCCCCATATTAGAACAAAGACTTTATACAAGACTAGAAAACCAATTGGAAGAAGGCTTCATAGAAGAAGTTCAAAAACTCAGAGAAAAAAATATTCACATCCAAGCGATAGGCTACAAAGAACTAGACCAATATTTGGATGGACAATATACGCTTGATGAAGCCAAAGAGGCAATCATCAAGTCGAGTAAAAGATTGGCAAAAAAACAAAAGACATGGTTTAAAAACCAAATGCATCCAGCCATTTTAGATGCACTCAGCCCTACATTATTTGAAGATGCATTCTTTGCCATTCAATCATTTTTAAAGGAGATATAAGATGAAAATTTTCTTAATTGGCATGCCAGGATCTGGTAAAACAACCATTGCAAGCAAATTAGCTAAACATATAGGGTATACCTATGTTGATTTAGATGGTATGATTGAAAGGGATGCACATATGTTCATAGAAGAAATCTTTGAACGATATGGTGAAAAGAAATTCAGACAACTTGAAACAGAAGCAATCTTACAACTACCTGAAGGTAATCTAGTCGTTGCATGTGGTGGTGGTGTAGTTACGGTCAAAGAAAACAAAGATTTAATGGATGGTATTAAGTTCTATTTAGATACAGATATTGAAGTGATTCGCAAAAGACTTGAATCGGATTATCAAAGACCATTACTTAAACAAACAACATTAGAGCAATTATTTGATGAAAGATATTTTAAATATCAGGATTTTGCTGATGCAGTTATATCCAATAACTATGACGTAGAAACAACCGTCAAAGTGATTGAAAACTATTTAAAACACGAGGTGAATTCATGAACATTTTAGTAATGCATGGTCCCAATTTAAACATGTTAGGCAGAAGAAATCCAGAACTTTATGGGTCGATGACTCAAGATGAACTATTTGAAGCAATCGATGATCATTTCAAAGATATACAATTTGTTTTTTATCAATCAAATTATGAGGGTGAGCTTATCGGTGTTATTCATAGCGTTTTAGATGAAGATTATGACGCTCTTATCATTAATCCAGGTGCACTAACACATACAAGTATTGGCTTACGTGACGCATTAGAAATACTAGAAATTCCAAAAGTGGAAGTTCATTTGACAAACATTAATGAAAGAGAAGCTTACAGAAAAGTAGATTATATTAAAGAAGTCGTCGACAAATGTTTTATGGGAAAGAAATTAGATAGTTATATTGAAGCTGTTGATTATTTACTAAATAAAACCGTTGTTTAATGCATTTGAATCGTGTATAATAGAAACGGCAAAAACTTTAAGGAGTAAAATATATGATTAGTACAAACGAGTTTAAAACAGGACAAACAATTGTCTACGATGGTAATATTTATTCAGTCATAGAATTCATGCATGTTAAACCAGGTAAAGGTGCAGCTTTTGTTAGAACAAAACTTAGAAATTTACGATCAGGTTCAGTTACAGATTATACGTTTAATGCAGGAACAAAAGTTGAACGTGCACAAATTGACAAAAACATGATGCAGTATCTTTATGCAGATGGCGAGAAGCACATTTTTATGGATAATGAAACATACGAGCAAATCGAAATTCCAGCAAGTCAAATCCAAAATGAACTTAAATACATCTACGAAGGTGAATCAGTGGAAGTTATGTTCTATAACAACGTTGAGATTCTCGGAGTATCTTTAACAGATAAGGTCGTATTAACAGTTGTTGAAACGGTTCCAGGCGTCAAAGGTGATACAAAGACCAATGCACTCAAAGATGCAATTATGCAAACAGGATTATTAGTCAAAGTACCAATGTTCATTGAAGAAGGCGAAAAAATCATCGTCAACACCAATGATGGGTCCTACGTTTCAAGAGACAAATAATCAAATCCACGAGCAATCGTGGTTTTTTTATGATTGAATGACAGTTTACTATTTTAAATAGGAACTCCTGGCTCTACTTTTAAATAAAGTATGCTATAATAAAACAGGTGAATATATGGAACGATTACAGAAAATATTGGCACATGCTAACATTGCTTCAAGACGCAAATCAGAAGAGATAATCTCTGAAGGTAGAGTTAAAGTTAATGGTGTGGTTGTCACTGAATTAGGGTTTAAAGTTGATAAAAACGATAAAATTGAAGTAGATGGAAAACTAATTGAGATGGCACAGCATCTTTATTTTTTGTTAAATAAACCAACAGGTTACGTTTCAACAACATCAGATGAAAAAAATAGAAAGACAGTTTTAGACCTTTTAGGAAAAGAATTTAAAGATATTAGACTATATCCAGTAGGTCGACTTGATTTTGATACAGCAGGCATTTTGCTATTAACTAATGATGGTGAGTTCACAAATCTCATGACTCATCCTGAACATGAAATTGAAAAAGAATATCTTTGCCGTGTTGAAGGTATTGTCATTAGAAAACAAATTGTTCAATTAAGAAATGGTGTCATCATAGATGATGGTTATCTTGCAATTCCAAAGGAAGTTAGATTATTAGAATTAGATAAGGCATTTCAGACGACACTCATTTCAATTACATTAGCTGAAGGTAAAAATAAGCAAGTTAGAAAAATGATGGATGCAATTGGACATCCAGTCAAGAAACTCACAAGAGTTAGATATGATTTTTTAACACTTGAAGGTGTGGAACGAGGAAGTTATCGTTTTCTTAAAATTCACGAAGTTAAAAAATTATATGCACATTCACAGCCAAAAAAATAAAAAAGCACTATTTATAGTGTAAAATCATGGTATAATTATTGTTGTACGGAGGAAAAACATGCCTGGATACAAATTAGCTATAGACGGACCCGCAGGATCAGGAAAAAGCACAATCAGTTCTATAATCGCTAAAAAGTTAGGGTGGACGCACATTGATACTGGAGCGATGTATCGAGCAGTTACACTGCTAGCCATTGAATTCCATATAGATTTAAATGATGAAGCGTCATACCGTTTTTTAGAATCCGTACAAATCCATTATGACAATAATCGTATTTATATTAACGATAGAGATGTCACAGAAGCCATAAGAACTGAAGCTGTTACACAAAATGTTTCATTAGCTTCAAGCTTTCCTTATGTGCGTCAAAAGTTAGTTGAACTGCAACAAATTGCAGCTGAAAATGGCAATATTGTGATGGATGGAAGAGATATAGGTACTGTTGTTCTACCTCATGCAGATTTAAAAATATTCTTAACCGCTAACGTTGAAGAACGTGCACAAAGACGGTATAAAGAAAATGTGAAAAAGGGAAAACAAGCTCATATTTCACAAGTGATAGAAGACATTGTCATTAGGGATCAAAAAGACTCTACAAGAAAAGAGTCACCCTTGCGTAAAGCAAGTGATGCTGTTGAATTAGATACGACTTTCTTAACCATTGATCAAGTGGTTAATAAAATTATAGAACTGACCGACAAAAAGGAGATCAATCATGGAGTTTAAAATGTTGAAGGTGGGCCAAATCGTAGAGGGTACCGTCATCAAAGTAGAAGAAAATACAATTTATATTGACGTACAATACACCACAGAAGGTAAGATTCATCTGGACAATTACGATAAACCAGCACCTGAATCGTTTTTTGGCTTAGTCAAAGAAGGCCAATTGGTAAAAGCAAGAGTTCAAAAGATTACTGATGATCCTGCTCAAATCCTATTATCTCGTCTACCGTTATTGGTTGAAGAAAAATTTGAGAAAATTCAAGCATTAGTTGAAACAGGCGAAATTGTAAAAGCAAAAGTTAGACAAGTCCTAGACAAAGGATTAGTTTTATATTATATGGAAAATGAAGTGTTCTTGCCTTATAGTCTTTTAGACTATGATTTAGTTAAGGATAAAGAATCCCTTAAAGGCAAGACTTTAGAAATACAAATCATTGAAGCAACTGTCAAAGGCAGAAGCAAGAGAGTGGTTGCATCAAGAAAAGCTATTTTCGAAAAAGAAAGACAAGAAGCTTATGAAACTCGTCTTCAAGCTAGACAAGTTGAACTTGATCAATTAAACACTGGTGATGTATTAAAGGGTATTGTTGATAAGATTGAAGTTCATGCAGCAACCATTCGTTTCGATCATGTTGTTGGATTACTTCGCATCTCACAAGTAAGTCATTATCGTATTGATAAAATTGAGGATGTCTTATCGCTTGGTCAAGAAATTGATGTCAAGATTATCAAAAAAGAAGGCAATCGTCTTGATTTATCCATTAAAGCATTACAAAAAACTCCTTATGAAGAATTCTACGATGCTCATAAGGTAGGCGATCAAATTACTGGTACTGTTTTTCAAAAGCTTCCATTTGGAATTATTGTCGAAGTAGCTAAAGATGTCAGAGGATTATTACATAAGAATGAATTCTCATGGAATCCCAATGATAATTATGAATCTTGTGTCAAGATTGGTGATGAAGTAACTTTATCAATTATCCAATTAGATCCTAAAAAAGAACGTATTGCACTTTCTAAGAAAGCATCTGAAGATAACCCATGGAAAAATGTAACCATTAAACGTGGTGATGTTGTTGATGCAGTTGTTCAAAGTGTTTCTAAAGAAGGTTTAGTAGTTATGGTTCAAGGTGTTTTAGGTGATATTGACTCCAAAGACTTATCCAATGAAAAAATTGGGAAACCTGAAGATTATTTTGCCGTTGGTGACACAGTAAATGCTGTTGTTACTGAAGCAAATAAAGATCAATGGTCACTTAAGCTTTCGATTCGTCGCGTGCTTGAAAAAGCTGAACGTCAATCATTTGAACAATACTTAGAAGATGAAGATACAGAAAAGAATCCAACTATTGGAGACTTATTCGCAAACGATTTTAAAGTAAAAAAATAAAAAAAAGTAGGTTTTATTATGCCTTATAAAGTGGCAATTGTCGGCCGTCCCAATGTTGGGAAGTCTAGCCTGTTCAACCGACTTGTTGGAGCCAGACTATCGATTACCGATGATGAAGCAGGAGTGACGAGAGATCGTCTCTATGCAAAAGCCGAATGGTTGACGAAGAACTTCAGAGTCATAGATACTGGGGGCATCGACATTGGCGATGCTCCTTTTTTAAATCAAATTAAAGCGCAAGCACAAATAGCGATGGACGAAGCAGATGTTATCGTTTTTGTCGTTGATGGCAAAACTGGACTTGTAGATAGCGATTACTATATTGCTAAATTACTTTACAAATCAGATAAACCAGTTTTACTTGCAGTCAACAAAGTTGATGATATCAATCAAGTTCAAAACACCTATGAATTTTATGCATTAGGATTAGGTGATCCAATAGCAATTAGTAGCCATCATGGCATTGGTATTGGTGATTTACTTGATAAAATTATTGAACACATGACCGAAGATGATGTGCCTTATGACGAGGATGTGACTTCATTTTGTGTGGTCGGTAGACCAAACGTTGGTAAATCATCACTTGTTAATACAATTTTAGGAGAAGAACGAGTCATTGTTTCTGAAATTTCAGGAACAACCAGAGATTCAATCGATACTCAATTTAAAAAAGATAAAAAACAATATGTCGTTATTGATACTGCGGGTATCAAGAAACGCGGAAAAATTTATGAAAACACGGATAAATATAGTGTTTTAAGAGCCTTATCAGCATTGGAAAGATCTGATGTTGCCTTATTAATTCTTGATGGTGAAGAAGGATTTATTGAACAAGATAAGCATGTGGCTGGATATATTGCTGATTATCATAAGGCAGTCGTGATTGTTGTCAATAAATGGGATGCCATCGAAAAAGATGATAAAACAATGAAAAAAATGGAAGATAAAATTCGAGATGAGTTCAAATTTTTAGATTATGCTCAAGTTGTCTTTATCTCAGCTAAATATAACGAAAGAGTTCATACAATTTTTCCAGCAATAGATCTAGCTTATGAAAATTATCATAAGCAAGTACAGACAAGTATCATTAATGATTTAATTCAAGATGCAGTTGCTATGAATCCTACACCTATTTTTAATCATGGTAAAGCACAATTTAATTATGTCACTCAGGTCGCTACAAAGCCACCTACATTTGCATTATTTGTCAATAATCCAGATTTTGTTCATTTCTCATATTTAAGATACTTGAATAATCAAGTGAGAGAGGCTATCGATTTTACAGGAACACCTATTAAATTACTATTAAGAAAGAAGGCATAATATGAAAATTGGCATCATTGGTGGTGGAGCTTGGGGAACTACATTAGGTCAAACACTAATAGATAATGGACATGAAGTCCTCATTTATGATATTAACATTCAAGCTGTTGAAAAGATTAATCAGCATCGTCATCCTTTTTTTGATACAATATTACCTGATTCTGAGAAAGCAACAACCGATTTAAAAGAAGTGATTGATTTTGCAGAATATTTTATATTGAGCGTACCTACTAAAGCTGTTCGTTTTGTTTTGAAAGAGATGAATTTGCTATTAAATAAAAAAGTAACATTTATCAATGTTTCAAAAGGTATTGAACCAGAAACTTTAAAGCGTGTTAGTGAAATTGTCGAAGAAGAAATTTCAACAGATCATTTAAACGGTTTTGTAGTTTTAACAGGACCATCTCATGCAGAAGAAGTTATTTTAAGAAAACTAACACTTCTTGTTTCTTCAAGTAAAAGTATTGAATTAGCAAAAGAAGTGCAAATGATTTTTTCTAATGATCAATATTTACGGGTTTATACCTCAACAGATTTGATAGGTTGCGAGTTTGGCGGTGCTGTTAAAAATGCAATTGCAGTCATTTCAGGTGCATGTACAGGATTAGGATTGGGTGAAAACGCAAGAGCTGCTGTTATTACAAGAGGTATTATTGAAATTGTACGAGTTGTAGAATTAATGGGTGGAAAAAGAGATACTGCCTTCGGTTTAACAGGTATTGGTGACTTAATTGTTACTGCATCATCTGAAAACTCAAGAAACTTTTCTGCAGGAAAAAAAATAGGTCAAGGTATCTCAATTGAGCAGATTTATGCTGAACAAAAACAAACAATAGAAGGTATAAGAACCATCGAAGCATTACACCATTTATCTCAGGTCTATCATATCGATTTACCAATGATCAATGTCGCATATGAGATCATTCAAAATAAGTTATCAGTCGAAGATGCACTTCCAAAATTGTTATCAAGAGACTTAAAGTCGGAAGATTTTTAACAAAAATGCTTTATTAAGCCAACAAATAACTTTATTATCACCTTATTTATTGTAATAAATGCATTTATTTGATATAATATAATCACTTAAAGGAGGTAATTAAATGAACAAAACAGAATTAATCGCAATCGTTGCAAACAGAGCTCAAGTAACTCAAAAAGTTGCAGAAGACGTTCTTAAATCTTTTACGGACACAGTATCTGAAACTTTAGGTAGACGTGGTGAAAAAGTAGTTGTTACTGGATTTGGCACATTCGAAGTTAGAAATCGTGTGAAGAGAACTGGTAAGAACCCAAGAACAGGTGAGTTAATCACAGTTCCTGAACAAAAATCACCTGCATTTAGAGCCGGTAAATTACTCAAAGAAGCTGTAAAATAATAAGAAAATGACACTTATCCAATGGATAAGTGCTTTTTTTTCCCACAAATATTGTGGAAAAGTAATTCTTTTTCTTATGATAATATTAAGATAGAAGGTGGTGATTAATGAGATGAGCATTTTCTTGAAAGCTACTGAAAACGACTTAGAATATGTAAAACTTCATTTTACCCATTTAGAAATGGTAGATGAAAAAAAGAAAAGTCTTCTCCACTATGCAGTATTAGGCAGTGCAATGGATGTAATTCATTATTTGTTAGACCAGGATATTAATGTCAATATGACAGACCAACACGGTGAAACGCCGCTTTTTGACTGTGCACGCAAAGGTAAACTTGAAATCGCAAAACTCTTGATTACAAGATTTGCTTCTGTAAATGTTGAAAATAGACAAGGCGAACTTCCTATTCATCTAGCATCTCACAAAGGTGATCTTGATATGATCAAACTCCTTATTGAATCTGGATCATACTTGAATAAGAAAACTATGGAGGACAAACTTCCTGTTCATTATGCAATAGCAGGTGGACGAGTTGACATCATTCCATTCTTACTCAAAGAAAGTAAGCAATCATGGTTCATTAAAGATAGTTATGGTAACTCATTGATGCATCATGCAACTAAAACTTCAAGTGTCCATGTTTTAGAAATGCTACTGAATCAAAACCTTGATCCTAATGCGTTAAATGATCAGTTTGAAACTCCAATTTTTAACGCAGTCAGATTTGGAACAGTTGAAACTTTGAGATTATTATTAGCTAGTGATGCATATATTGACATCCACAATAGAAGATTTGAATCTCCTATTGATACAGCTATGATTTTTGATAAAGAAGATATCCTAAAATATTTACAAGAATATATGATTACACCTAAGTATGAGAGATTAGTTCAAAAACAAGCATTAGCATTAGCAGTCCTAAATAGAGACCATGTCTATTTACGCAAGTTAATTGAAAGAGATATTCCGATGAAGAAAGATCGCTTACAAAAAACTGCTATGGATTATGCAAAAGAATATAATCTATCACTTTGCATTGGATTACTTAGAGACATAGAAGTTAATGGCAATTAATTAAAACAATCAAGAGCAAAAAAAATAAAGCATTGATCTATTTAAGATGAATGCTTTTTTTAATGACTATTTAAAGTATTTTTTGAAAAATTGCTTTGGCTTTCTTTTTACATCCATAATGCCCCAATGTTTTTCTGGTTCATCTGGTATATCTGATCCTTTCCATGGTTCATCAAAAGCTTCAAAGACAAACATTGTGATTTGATTCTTTTGACTCCAATCGAAGACTTGTGTCAAGTATTGATCTTGTGCATCCTCAGTAGCATCAGCTTTATTCATTTTTTCATTTGCATTGGTTGCCCATCCATATTCAGTAAAAATAATTTGTTTATCTGGATATTCTAATTTATTTTTGTCGTAATCAGAAATTGTTGCTTCAAGTGCGTGATCTAAAGGTACTTTAATCCATAAAGGATAGGAGTGAATGCTGATGAAATCAACTTCTTTAGCAATATCCTTACCATTTTTTAACCAATAAACTGAGCCCTCACAAAAAGTTACTGGACAACTCACTTTAGATTTTAAATATTTAACATGGGCTGCAACTGTCGAAGGAGCAATCAAGTTGTGATGCCAATCAGATGTGCATTCATTACCCACTGATGCAGCAAGAACGATATTTGGATACCGATTAACAAGGTTTGCTAATAAATCTAATTGTTCATAATTCTTAACTTTATTTATAGCAATTTCTTCATCAGTATGAAGACCGCCCCAAGGGCAATTAGGATTTGATATCTCTCCACCTGGTTCCACACCAACCATGACTTTTAAAGACAAATGATTTTCTTCAATCACTTGTAATACTGTTTGTACATGATGATAAGGATCGTACATTCTAATATAATCGAAATTTTTCGATAGTAATGTTAAATCAAATAAAACTTCTTCATAACTGGGATAAACTTGTGTTTGAGGACTTTGATTTTCCCTGTATCCTGAATAACAGACAGCTCTACCAAATGGTATCATATAAACTCTCCTTATTAGTAAAAGAATAATAATGCAACAATGGATATGAGATTAGATAGGATATGAACTGCCATTGGTGCGATGATATTCTTATTGTTTTTTAAATAGATATAACCAAATACAAATCCCATCACAAAGTAACTTATACCATTGATGAGTGCAACAACGATTGAGTCTTCACCTATTAAATGGATTGATCCAAATAAGATGGCAGAAACTATGAGCGCTATTTTGTCGCTTTTTATTAGTCCGAAAATTGACTTTCTGAAAACTAATTCTTCAACAATTGGACCCATAATAACTGCTGATAGCACCATGAAGATGACACCAGAAGAATTCAGTGCTCTTATGATGACCATTTGATTGATAGCCTCAGCTGGTGCTAATCCTAAAAGGTCACCAAGAAATCCTGATGCATAATTCGATATCACATTACCAAGTAATATATAAACATAGCCTATTGCTATAATTGGTAACCACTGATCTTTCTTTACTTTGAAATCATTGAAGTCTCCAACAAAATCTATTTTCAATAGAATAACAATGATTGGAAGTAGCATGAGATAAACTAAGAAATTCAAAAGTGATGTGCCAAAATCTGAGAAATCAGTAATAGGTCCTTCAACTTCATAGTAGTCTGCTGCAAAGAATAAGGGAAGAATTTGTGATTTTCCTGCGTAAATATTAATTTCAAGGCTATTATTATCCCATGTTGTTATAGATGCATCAGTAAAAATACCAGTGATTACATCCACATTTAAAATTGTTTCTCCGGTCAGATCATCTGTCATAAACAAGACAGACTCATAATATGTATTTCCAGAATTAACTAAAATGACATAACCTAAATAAGTATCAACACCAATAACAAAATCATCATAAGGATCATGAATCTCAAGGTATTGTGCCTCATTCAAAATAGCTATACCATTAACATCGTAAGCAATGTTTTCTAGTATGAGTTCGTTTTCAGTATAAGTTTTTTGTAATGCTGAGACATTTCCCAAAAGCAAGATTAAAAAACTTGCTCCTAAAAGCATGACTAAGAGGTAAGCTAAAATACTTTGTGTATACTTTTTCTTTTGATCAGGACGTTCTACATTAGGTTTTTGTTGAGGTCTATCAGTTTTAAACAAATCCTCAAACTCAATAATTTCTTTTTCTTGATTCATTTTTATCACCTTGTTTTATTATAACTTAATTCAACCTGAAATAATACATCCTCAAGCAAAAATGTGATAATATAGAATAGAAAATACTAAACAAGTAAAGGACATCTGATATGACTGAGATTATCATTGCCAGCCAAAATCATCATAAAATACAAGAAATGAGTGCTATTTTTAATCATCAGGATGTTCGTTTAATTTCTTTAAAGGATTTAGATGATCATGATCAAGTGATTGAATATGGTCATTCTTTTATAGAAAATGCCCAAATTAAAGCTAGCTACTTTGCTAAAAAATATGGCAAGTTAACTATTTCTGATGATTCAGGCTTAGTGATTCCTATTTTAGATGGTAGACCAGGTATTTATTCAGCACGTTATTCTGGTGGAGATGATCACCAAAATAATAAAAAAATCTTAAAAGAGATGGAGCATCATGTAAAAAGGAACGCATACTTCGTATCTGTGATCGTTTTATGTTATCCTAATGGTGTATCTAAAAGCTACGAAGGTAGAGTTGATGGTTTAATTGCCTATGAAGAAAAAGGAAAGAATGGATTTGGTTATGATTCCATCTTTTACTTTCCTCAATTCCAAAAGCATTTTGCAGAATTGGATTCAAAGATAAAAAACCAGATTTCACATCGTGCAAATGCCTTAAATAAACTCAAGGAGGACATCAATGAAATTATTAATTACAAGTGATATTCATGGCGATGATGTTTCACTGCTTGAAGTTATCAAGATACATAAGGATATCGATTACCATGTCAATGCTGGTGATATGTGTTTAGATCCTGTGAAATGGGAAAGACATCATATAGTTTCCGTTAAAGGAAATAATGATTTTGGTAGTGATCTACCTTATATGAGAATCCTTGATTTAGATGGGACACGTGTTCTTTTGACACATGGTCATATTGAACATGTTAAGTTTGGTCTAGATAGACTCAAATCAAAAGCAAAAGCGAATAATGTTCATCTTGTTATTTTTGGACATACACATGAAAGATACATGATGGTTGATGAAGGTATATTATTTCTTAATCCTGGTTCATTAGGTGACTATCATAAAAGTTATGCTATTTATGAAAATCAGCAAGTCGCATTTTATAACTTATGAATAACGATAATGAAAAATTAATTCAATCACATGCAGCAAAAGTGTTTCATGTCAACGAAGATGAAATCCTAATTAAAAAACGTTTTTTAGGAGGCTTAAGTCATTTACTTATTTGATTGAAGTCAATCAGATTGAATATACATACAGAATCATTGGCACAGAAGGAAACTTATTTGTTGACAGAAAAGCTGAATATGAAAATCTAAAAGCTGTTGAGTTTCTAAATATCAATAATGAAACTGTCTATTTTGATCAGATATCAGGGGACAAAGTTGCTAAGTATATTGAAGGTGTTATCCTTTCATCTTTAGATTATAAATTGTATTTAGAAGATGTTTCTGAAACATTAAAAAAACTACATTTTTCTGGAATAAAACCATATAATGATTATGGCTTAATTCAAAGATTGGATCTATATGAATCATACACTCAAGTTAAATCTTTATTGTATCAAGAGTTAAAAGAGCAATGGGTTCAAATATACAAGATTGATCATGAGCACATGCCAAAAGTATTGTGCCATAATGATGCTCAAAGATCCAATATGATTGTTGCTAAAGATCACCTTTACCTCTTGGATTGGGAATATGCTGGAGCAAATGAATTTTATTATGATATCGCAAGTTTTGGCAATATTAGATTTGAAGATGCTCTTGAATTATTAGATATATATTTAGACCGTAAGGCTACAAGAGATGAACAAAATAATGTTCGTTTCTATAGAATGTATCAAGCACTGCAATGGCATCAAGTGGCACTCAGAAAAGAAATGATTGGATTATCGCCAATTTTAAATATTGACTTCAAGTCATATGCTGTCAAATTTTTAGATTTAGCAAATCAACTATATCACGAGATTAAAGGATGATTATATGCGCTTAAGCGATGTCTTAAAACTACCAAAACAACCACATAGTCTTTCCATTATCAAGGATTTCCTTGAGCAACCGCTAAGTCATCTTGACTATCAGGCGGCTTTTAGTTATTACTTCGAAATAGCAATTGAACTTGAATTATATCAACTTGTATTTGAAGAAGGAGAAAAAGTTTTAAAAGAAATTTCAACCCAAACTGACTCCCCTTATTTTGAGAAAATATTGAAACACTTAATTCAAGCATCCATACATCTAGATCATTTTGAGAAAGCTAAATTGTACATTGATCAAAGAAGACAAATACTACCAATCCTCAAACAATACCTTTCTGTTCTAGATGAAATCGATTATAAAAAAGCGCTTGGCTTACCATATCTTGAGGACTTGATGAGAGTTTTAAAAGATATTATTCCAGATCCTGTTAAGATCTATTGCCTACAAGAAATGTTTGCAATTTACAGAGATGACCATCAGTATGAAATGGCTTTAAATAGCCTTTATGAGCTTTATGGATTTGATCTTGAATCACAGTATTTTATCGATGAACTGAAGCTTTTAGTCTCACTTAAAAGATATGATGATGTCATCTTAAAGGCAATGAAAGCACTTAGATTAAATAGAGATCATGCAGAAGCAGTTTTAATATTACTTGAGGTTTATATCAACAAAGAAGATTATCATAAGGCATCAACGCTTGAAGCAGAATATGAAGAGTTGATTGATAAGCAAGATGATGAATTTAAAAAAGCTGCTTATGAACTTATCATTAGCCTTTATAAAAAGTTAGATAATAAACCTTCTTTGGATTTGTATCAAAAGAAAAATAAGAGTTTATTACGTGTTCTAGAGAAAAAAGTAAAAGTTGTTGAAGCAGAAAAACCTGAAATAGTCGTCATTGAAAAAGCAGAAGCTAAGACGGTTAAACATGGTAACATCTTAGAACACTTAGATATAAGTTATCAATTGATTCAGTTTTCACATATGATTGATGACAAATTACTCCTTAGAGATTATCTAAGAGTCTTTTTCATTCAAGTTGATACATACATTAAAACAAAAGAAATGGTAGTTTATCTTCACGGGGAATCACCTAATTTATTTCACTATAAAAAAGAACGTCTTTATGATAAGACAATCATCGAAGGTTTTGTAGAAGAAACTGTGATTGATCGTGTCCAAAAAACAGGCGAAGAAATATTCGAAGAAACAAAGACATTGCGTTGGCCAAAGAACATCATCACTCAAAAAGAATATGAAGAAGACATTAAATTCATTTACACGTACCCTTTAGGAGATGAAGGTGTATTCGCAATCTACATGGATGAAGAAATTAATGATCCAGGCAAATATTATGATTTATTCAAGCTGATGAGTGCAATTCTTTATGCTCATGTATTAGATGAAAAGAAATTAAGTAAAATTAAAAAAGAAAATAGATTTTATTCGAATGTATTAAATAGTCCAATTTTAGCCTATAGAGAGCATACAGAAAACAGATCGACATATAATGATGCTGCTCAAGCATTGTTTCGCATCGAAAAACATTTTCATATGGAATTATTTTTAAGGGATGTATCTTATGAACATGTTCATACCTATAAAGAAACCATCCAAAGATTACTTAATAAGTCTGGAGAAATAAAAGAACTTTATTATAGATATCAAGAAAAGCACATCCTAGAAAAGCTCTATAGTTTAAAGATAGGAGATGAACATATTGTTATGAGTATATTCTTTGATCAAACAAAAGAAGTTGGTCAAGCCAAAGAGTTAGTGGATAAAGCCACACTTGATCATGAAACAGGGTTATCTAATGATTATGCATTGTCACTCGAGCTAGAGGATTTATTAAAGGATAAAGCAAGCTTAGTTTTAATTGAGCTCGATCAAAACTTGAAGCATATTTATGGTAGTGAAAAGATTAACCAGTATTTTAAAGAATTTGCTCAACACACGAAGAAGTTTTTTAGTGATGGAACGACTTATCGATATGACTTTAATCAAATTTTCGTGATTATCCCATATAACGATATTAGAAGTGTTACTAAAACAGTTAAAGATTACATCAAATATCTTGAAATCTACGAATCTAAAATTCTTAAATTTGAAAAGTTTAATGTCAATATGGGTATCTTAAGATATCCTGTTGTAACAGTTGAAAAACAAATGGATAAACTTTTTAGATATTTAGATATCGCATTAGAGAAAGCAAAAAGAGAAAGAGAAGAGAAATATGAATTTTTCGTTTTTCGTGATTATGAAGACGAATTATTTGAACAACAAGTTATTGATCATTTGAATGTTGCAATTGAAAATCAAAATTTAGGACTAATTTTCAACCAGATTACGGACATTAAGAAAAATCGTGTTTGGCAATATGAAAGTGAACTTGTTATGTTTAATTTAGCAATCGATAATAAATACTTGTTAACCATAGCTAAAAAAAGAAATCGCTTGGCAGATTTGGAACGATTCCATATTAAGAAAGTTTGTGAATTTTTAGTGGAATTAGAAAAACAAACTGAGCGATTGATCAAATTAACGATTCCTGTTTCTAGAGAAACATTCTTAGATCCAACATTTAATCCATATGTTTTAGGTTTATTTAAACAATATGGTGTGCCCTATGAATTCGTGAGATTAAAATGTGATATGGAACTTAGAGCTAATCATTACTCAAATCAGATTCAAGAGTTAATCGATCATGGCATTTCTTTAGATACAACATCTTTAGAAATGGCACTTTCATATCCATTTAATGCATTACATGTTGACTTAAAAAAAGAAAATATCAAGTGGAATAGCTATCTCCACAAAATGAAGGAACTACTTGAAGGCTTCCAAATGGCATTAGTTGTACGAGGTGTCAAAACAAAAGATCAAAAGGAAGCACTTGAAAGATTAGGCGTTATGTATATGGAAGGTAGCATATACAAACAATTACCTGCGCCAACTTTGATTCAAAAAATTAAGGAGTCACTATGAGTTTAAACCAATTAAAACAATATGTTTCAGCATCTGAAAAGGATGAAAAGAGTAGTAGTGGCTCTCGTGCGACTGCAGCTTTTAAGATGCTTGAAAATGTAGACTTGATGATTGAAAGATATGTAAGTGAAAAGCAAACTGAACCAGGTGCAATTCTTTTAGACGTTTTTGGTCTGCTCCAAGGATTCTTTGTTGCAATTGATGCTTTATATGACTTAGCTATTGGACTTACTCAATATAAATATCACGTTAATGTAAACTCTAATGATACACTTCATGAGCTCAAGTTCATCAGAAACGATATTGTTGGACATCCTACACATCGTACATATGAAGATGGTGGAACTGGCTTTTCAATTCTTTCTATGGATCGTTTCTCTAAAGAAGGCATTTCTTATAATACATATATTTATGAGAAAAATAAGTTTAACATAGTAACCAAAGATGTTTTATTTGCACCTTTGATTTCAGCATATAAGATTGAAAAAGATAAAATATTAAGTGAAATCTATACTTATCTCCAAAGAGAAGAAACAAAAACTGATATTCCAGAAAAAATTTATGCTCTCTTTGAAACGGTCAATGATGATGTTTTAGAAGAGATTAAGATATCATTTGTTAAAGAATATAAATTAAATGAAAGTTCTAGTAATAGATTTTTATGGCGACTAAAACTAGTAGAAACCTTAATTCATTGGGAGGTTACAGATCCTGATCTAAAAGAATTCATCCTTTATATGAGCAAAGTTCAAGCTGCAAAGCTTTATGAGATTGCAATGGATTTAGAAAATAGGAAGTATCAAGATTTATTTTTTAGTACACCTCCTATGCTTGCTTCATTCTATAAATTCATAAGAAAAAATGAAAGAATTGCGTACCCATTATTACAAAATTTAAATGATATCAAGCATCCTTATTTTCAAAGAGATCTTGTAGCACTCATGGCTCTAAACCCTAGTAGAGAAGCCATGAAACTCTTAAGATTGTTAAAGGATACTAAGGATGGAGACAAAGTTTATTTGATTGGTTCAACCATGAAAGCATATCGACCAAAAAGATAACTAAAAATAAAAGATATGGTATAATAATATTTGAGGTGGAAATTATGGCTTGGAGCAATGAAACATATCTAATCGGTGAAAAAACTAAGGTTGAAGGTGAAAAAGGAATGGGTGTTATTACACGTATTGATAAAGAACGTGGACTCATTTATGTTCTCTACAAGAGAATGAGAGAAGAAGCTTACCCTTATCCTGAAGCATTAGATCAAGGAAAACTTAAACCAGAAGTAACAAAAAGATAAACACTTTTAGTGTTTCTTTTTTTAGGTAGAGACATGATTAAGAAATTTATATTATTTTGGAAACACTTTTTCATCATGGTTTGGGAAATCATTAAGAGTATGAGATCTGTTCGAGGACTCATTTCTCTTTTTATTGCTTATATGATCTTTCATGGTTGGGCATTGACATTTTTTGTCATTGGATTAATAACCGGTAATGCTTGGTTTCTAGGTATAGGTACCGCTGTCATGCTCTTTTGGTTTGGTCCAGGAACTCCTGTTATCCCTTTAATTTTAGTAACAGCATTCATTATTCAAAGATATATCTTAATGGATAAATCAAATAAGATCTCAATTAAGCTTAAATGGAAAGAACTCAATACGAAAAAATAGGAAGGATATATCCTTCTTTTTTATTACGTGGTAAAATAGTAATAAATGAGTCAAGGGGGTATTTTATATGATTTGTAGTCAATGTAGATTAAGATATGAAGATGATGAAAAAACCTGTCCATATTGTGGTCATCCCAATCCAATGATGGTACAAAAAGAAATGGTGACAGCAGAAGAAAATCAGGAATACAATGATGTGAAACATGAAAAAACAGAACAAAAATATTTTTTCCGCGCTTTTTTAAATATGTATAAAAGATATTTTGATTTTTCTGGAACAACAGGCAGAGGGGAATATTGGTCAGTTCAATTACTTTTAGTTATTATTTTATTACCATTTATTTCAATTTATATGGGAGTTGATCCTGAATTGATAACTTTGACTTATAACCAAGCTATCATTGTAGATCTAACAGCTCTTTATTTAGTTGTTTCTATTATCCCAATCATTGCGTTAACCGTCAGAAGACTACATGATGCTAATTTAACTGGGTTTCTTTACTTATTTACATTTATTCCAGGAGCTGGAAGTTTAATTGTTATGATATTAACCATATTGCCTTATAAGGAAAATAAATATGAGGTGAATGATTAACATTGTTTTATCAAATTAATTAATTTTTAAAGGAGATGAATGGTTTGAAAATGCTAAAAAGGTTGCTCATTTTTATTCTCGTGATCGTCATCGTGATTGTTGGTGGATTATTCTTTTTTGTCAAATCCATTGCTGTTGAAGTTACAGACTCAGATTTACCACAAGATGTTTATACTGAAAACGGAGATTTATTGGTTGTTGCTCAAAATGATTTATTAGAATTATTTTTAGCCGATGAAGCAGATCGTTATACAATTTTTGAAGAATTCTTAAATTTAGTTATTCTAGATTCAATTCAAACAAATATCAATACAGCCTATGATCCATTAGGAACACTTGATACCAATGAAGCAAATTATATCGTATATGAAACAAATTATTATATCGATTATGTTTATGCAGAACTTAATGATACCAATCAGATGGTTGTTTGTGTCAGTTTTGGTTCCGATCGTATCTTAACGATGCATTCTGCAATTTATTTAACGTTTGACATTGATATTCAAATTGAACCTCTTAATGTTAGTGTTGTTCTAACTTTAGTTGAGTATCGAATTGCAGATCAAAATTTATCATTTAAGATTCTAGACTATATTTTCACCAAGTTAGATAAGGCTTCAATCGAAGATAGTATCACCTATGGTGTACTAGATCTTGATCTGTACACGTTTACTGTTTCAATGCTAGATTAATTATAAAGAGAAAGCGAAATGATTAAAAAGTCACATTTGTGGCTTTTTTTAATCTTAAATAACTATTTAAACCAGTGATTATCGTGTTAAAATAGATATAGATATGACGATTTAAGGAGGTATTACCATGTTATTCAATCCAATTAAAATTAAAGAAACAGAATTTAAAAATAGAGCTGTCATGCCACCAATGTGCATGTATAGCGCAAATGAATTAGGTTTTGCTAATGATTTTCATATGATACATTATGGTACCAGAGCGCTTGGTGGTGTAGGGTTAATCATTCAAGAAGCTACTGCAGTCGATCCCGACGGAAGAATTACTGTCAATGATTTAGGCATTTGGAGTGATGAGCATGTCAAAGGATTAAAACATATTGTTGATGTGATGCATGCAAATGGTTCTGTTGCCGGCATTCAAATCAATCATGCCGGAAGAAAAGCAAAAGTAGATCATCCGATTGGACCGTCAGCAATCACATATGGTGGCGATTACAAGATGCCAAAAGAAATGACGGTTAAAGATATCAAAGATGTTGTAAAAGCGTTTAAAGAGGCTGCTAGACGTGCAGATGAAGCTGGTTATGATGTCTTAGAAATTCATGGAGCACATGGATATTTGATCTTTGAGTTCTTATCTCCACTTTCGAATCAAAGAAAAGATCAATATAAAGATGGTAAAGTTTTCTTAAGAGAAGTTATGGAAGCTGTATCAAGCGTATGGCCAAAAGAAAAGATCTTAGCACTTCGTGTATCATCTTATGAATATATTGAAGGTGGTGTCACTCCAGAATCAATATCAGAAGCAATTAATTATGTTAAAGACTTAGGATTAGATTTGATTGATGTAAGTTCTGGTGGTAATGTTTTAGTTAAGATAAAGGCTTTCCCTGGATATCAATTGGATTTAGCTAAACAAGTTAAAGAACTCACCGGATTACCAGTAATTGGTGGAGGACTTATCACAGAGTTGACATTGGCATCAAATGCTATTGGATCAAAACAATGTGATATGGTCTATTTTGGTAGAGTACTTTTAAGAGATCCTTATTTGTTCATCAATCATGCAAGCGATTTAGGATATGAAATCAAATATCCTGAACCTTATATTAGAGGGAAAAAATGAAGGTTTTAATGCATATGTGCTGTGCACCTTGTTCAGTATATCCAGTACAAGTGATGAAAGAAAAAGGGATAGAAATTGAAGGATTGTTTTTTAATCCCAATATCCATCCTATTGAAGAATTCGAGAAAAGAAAAGAAAATGTTGAAAAGCTTGCAGATATTGAAGATTTTTTTGTTCATTATTTAACAGATTTTCAAGAAGAAAAATGGCAGCAGATCGAAGCAAGTGACCAACAGCGGTGTAAGATGTGTTATGAAATGCGATTAAAGAGAACTTTTGAATATGGAAAAGAACATGGATTTGATGCTGTAACAACATCATTATTAGCGAGTCCATATCAAAAGCATGAGTTAATTGCAAACATAGGAAATGAATATTCAAAGCTTTATGATCTTCCTTTTTATTATGAAGATTTTAGAGTTGGGTATCGTGAAGGTATAAAAGAAGCTAAAGAGTTAGATATTTATTGTCAAAGATATTGTGGTTGCATTTTGTCCTTGAAAGAAAGAATCAATGAATTGAAACAAGAGATTTAGTAAAAAAAGCATTAAGTGTTAAAAGTTTGAATGAAGGTCAAGGACTGGCCTTCTTTTTATTCGCATTTATGATTTCATCAAAGAAATATGGATTATTAGTATTGACTTTTGATTTTAACTATTATACAATGAATAGTAGTAGACATCATATTACACTTGTCAGATAAGGAGGTATCTCATGCAAATTATCATCTATGGTATTTTATGGATCATTGTGATTCATATCGTTTTGAGAAGTGGTTTAAAATTAAATCGATCAAATTCTATGCTTATTGTTAAAATAATCTCACTTATATTACTTTCATACAAATTGATAGAGTACAGTCTTCATTGGAGTCAAGGCGACTTTACTAAAATGCCTGTAGAATATTCAGCAATAACTTATATTCTATTTTCAATAACCTTCTTATTTAATATCAAAGCTTTAAAACCATTTGTTACTTTCGCAGCCTTTTTATCAGGATTAGGATATCTCGTGACCTTTCCATTTTTAGGTTCAGCTTTTATTGAGGGTAACGGCTTAACAACAACCTTGTTTGCTCTATTGAACCACAGTATGCTTTATATCGGAAGTCTATTGGTAATGAAAAACTTATTCTATTCAATAGAAAGCAGAAAATCTATTCTCATCTGTACTTTACTATTTATTGCATATTCGATTTCAATGCATTATCTCATCAATTTTGAAGGTAAATACCTATTTATCTATATGTTATTAGATGGTAGAATACTATATGCATTATTTGAAAATGTTGATATCAATGGCTTAGTTTTTCTTCCTTACAATCTTTTGATCGTTTCAATCTATCTTGGAATGATATCAATCTTCTATAAAGTGAACACGAGAATGTACAAACTTTATCATCAGACAGAAACAATCAGATATAGAAAAGAGGTTGTCAAACATGAACATACAATATAAAAAAGGTGTTTTAGATTTACTTGTCTTATCTATGTTGGATAAAAAAGATCAATATGGATATGATATATCAGATACATTGAGTGAAAAAATTAGTTTATCGCCAGGAACTGTTTATCCCATCTTAAGAAAACTTAAGGATGATGGTTATGTTACAACCTATCTATCAGAGACTAGTGGTGGACCAGCAAGAAAATATTATAAGTTAACTCAAAGTGGGAAACAAAAGTTGCTCGAATCAAAAGAAGAATGGATTGAGTTTGTCTCAATGACATTAGAAATTTTGGAGGTTAAATCAAATGAATAAAATAACATTTATTAAACAATTAACAGATGGATTAAAAAAACTAGGAATTATAGATACTGAAGAAATCATTAAAGATTATGAAGCACACTTTGAAAATGAATTATTAAAAGGAAGAACAGAAGAAGAAATCTCAAAAGCATTAGGTAGAATTGATGATATATTGATTGATTTTAGTCCTGAAAACGAAATTAAAAAGCAAAGAAAATTAATGAACACATACTCTGTCATTTTGTCTGATATTTTTATCTACCTCGGAATGTTATCTTTATATATTGTTAATCTAGCATTACTCCAACTAGCTTTATCAAGCTTGTTACTTAGTATGTATACAATGTTTTCTATGAATTTTTTTAATCTAATTCCAAATCTAATTTTTCCATTCTCTCTTGTTGTGGGATTAGCTTTCTTAGCATTAACTTTTGCATCGTTCGGATTATCAGCGATGCTATTCAAGTATTTAAATATATTGATGAAAAGACTTGGGTTGTGGCATAAGCAAATACTTAAAGGTCAATACTTGCATCAGTTTATCTCAGTCAATCAATCTAAAATAATGAAAAGAATCAGTTTGTGGAGTGGTCTTGCATTTATTTTATTATTTATCATTACATACATTGTTGGATTTAGTATGACAAATAATCCACAATTTTGGGAAACATGGCATTGGTTTAATTAGATAAAGTACAAGAAATTTAAGCAACGCAAAATGCATTGCTTTTTTCTTAATAAATATAATCATTGAAATATTGATTGTGATATACTAGGAGCAACGATAATTAATACACTTTGGGGGTAATAAAATGAGCAGAGAAAAATATGAGAAGCTTCTTTTAGAAGAAGAAAGTAAAGCCATAGAAATAAAAAAGGCCGATTTAAAACAAAAGATGGATATCCTAGAACTATTTCATGAGGAATATTATGATGATGTGTCACCAATTGAAGACTATCCATATAGGGAGTTTAATACTGATCGTGGTGGATTTGTTAGTTATAAACGTGTTTACGAAGATTTAACTGAAGATGAAGTAAACAAACTTTTTAATCTTGTTCAAGCCAATAAATATCAAAGTACTTTAATCACATCATCACGAGATAAAACTTCAATTTCGGGGACAACCATCATTGGGTATTTGATCTATATTTTAGGTTTTGTCAGCATTATATTTGAACCAGAAGCAGCTCCGTTTGCCATAATAGGAGCATTACTCGTTGGTACTTTATATCTTGCTTTAGGTAGATTAATAATGGACGTTAGTGAACTATTACGCCATCAGGCTTCAAATAAGTCATAGAAAAGGTGAAAACATGAGATTGATTGATCGATTGTTAGGTAAAGGTTTACAAGCTGAATATCAAAGAATAGAAAATGATTTAGAAGAAAAAGATAAAAATATAAAGTTTGGTAGCTTAAGTCTTACAATCTTTTTATTATTTATCATTTACACTTTTTTCTTCATCGGTAGTTCTATTACTACTGAATCTACTTTTTTCATAGTGATTCAAATCATCATGCGATGTATCGCTATACTATTTGGATTATTAATTTCCTATTATGGTATACGCTTGATTATTCTTCAAAGAAGGTTGAACAAACAACCTATTTATATCATCTCAACTATCATAGGTATGATTTCCATCACATTTTATCTATTTGTTTCAATTTCAAGCATCATGGAATATTTTTTCCCCACTTAAGGATAAACTAAATTTATCAAAGATAAAGGAGACTTAATTATGTTCAGAAAGATGACAAGAAAACAAAATCAATTGAATGATCAAGAGAGCTTTCAAATATTGAAAAATGGAAGATTTGGTGTTTTAGGAACTTTATCAGATAATGGTTATCCATATACAATACCCTTAAATTTTGTATATTTAAATAATAAAATTTATTTCCATAGTGCTAAAATAGGACATAAAATTGATAATATTCAAACAAATGAAAAAGTATCATTTACAGTTGTTGGAGAAGAATCAATCATCGAAGCAAAATTAACTTCGCAATATAAGAGTGTTACCTTATTTGGAAAAGCGAAGGTTATACCAGGCAATAAAGAAATACTATTTGAACTTGTGAAAAAGTATGCAAAAAATGTACTAGATGAAAGTAAGGAAAGTATTGAACAAGATTATCATCATACTTCAATTATAGAAATTGAAATTGAACATATTACTGGAAAACAAAATGACTAATCTCTAAGTTGAATTTAATTGTCTTAGTAATCAATAGAAAGCATGGTACAATGTTGTCAATGTGATTGAATTTGATTTTAAGCATCATTCCAAGGAGCTCAACATGACAGATCTATTATTTTGGACGCTTAGTATACTAGGAACTGTAGCAACAATCTTAACTGGGTTTATGTTACGTAAAATAAAATTTGGGTATATCTTGATTCCGCCTGTTGTTGTTGGTGTGCTCGCTTCTATTCTTGCTATTACAACAAAGAATACAAGTTTTGTGGAAGTATTTGGAAGTAATAACATCATTATTTTATTTTATACAATCTCTTGTTTCTCATTGATTTTTAATTGGATTCGATTTTACTTGGATGTTAGAAAATATTATACAATATGATCATAAACAAATTTAAGTAATGCTTAAATTTGTTTTTTTTATGCTTTATTTAAAATGAATCAGTTCAATGTATAAAATGAAAGCGTAATCATTGAGCATTCCTATGCTATTTGGAAAATTAACATTGCTTTATTTTATTTCTTTGCTATAATACATTTAATAGAATAAATACATTGATAAGAAGAGATTGTCAAGAAATCTTTCATAGAGAGCCTGGTTAGGTGGAAGCAGGTAAAGCGTATATTGACAAGTAATGGTCTTGGAGTAGTGTCTGCGAAATAATAGTAGAAGACATCGGGATTGCCCGTTAAAGCAATAGAGTATAACCACCTTTCCGGCGTACTTGAACTCGATTTTTTTTATTTGATAAAAAATCTTATTTTTATGCATAAAAGGTGCTCGATTTGTCGATTGCCTTTTTTTATATGGAGGAAGCTATGATAGAAATTAGAAACTTAACCAAATCTTATGTAACACAAGAAAACACATTTAATGCCCTTGAGGACATATCTTTTACTGTTGAAGATGGGGACTTATTTGGAATTATTGGAATGAGTGGTGCAGGGAAATCCACGTTACTTAATGTAATTTCTGGTCTAATAAAACCGAATCAAGGTGAAATATTAATTGATGGTGAAATTTTTGATTATGAAGATGAAAAAAGATTAAAGGAACTTAGAAAAAAGATTGGATTTGTTTTTCAAGGCTATCATCTTTTAATGCAAAAGACTGTTTATGAAAATATTGCGTTCCCCCTTCGCATTCAAAAGAAGAACGAAGAGGAAATTAAACAAACAGTAGATGAGCTCATCATTAAAGTTGGTCTTGTGGGTAAAGAAAACGTATATCCAGCTAAATTGTCCGGAGGACAAAAACAAAGGGTTGCTATTGCGAGAGCTTTAGTCAATAAACCAAGATTACTTTTGCTTGATGAACCAACATCAGCTTTAGATTCATTAACAACTAAAGAAATCATTCGCCTTTTACAACATATACATAAAGAAGAAAAAGTCACGATGTTACTCATCACACATGAAATTAATGTGGCTAGGATTTTAACAAATAAAGTCTTAGTCATTGATCAGGGTAGGTTTATTGAACTTAAAAATACTGAAGATATCTTTTTAAACCCTGAAAGTGAAATAGCTAAACTATTACTTGGAAAGGAGGTGCAGCCATGAACCCAATTGTCAACTTACTACTAGAAGGAACTTTAGACACATTAATCATGGTTATATTATCGCTTTTTTTGGCCTACTTGTTTGGATTACCATTAGGAATCATTCTTGTACTTACCAAAAAGAGCGGACTCATGGAACGCCCTAAATTACATTTGATACTTGGTTCTATCATTAATGTCATGCGAAGCCTTCCCTTCATTATTTTAATGGTAGTTTTAATACCATTTACAAGATGGGTTACAGGTACTTCAATTGGTGTCTTTGGTACCATCATTCCACTATTTATTTCTGCAACACCGTTTGTTGCAAGAATGATAGAAACCTCTTTAGAAGAAATAGATCAACATACCATTTCAGCTATTGAAGTCATGGGAGCATCAATTTATCAAATTGTCATTCATGTTTATATAAAGGAATCAATTCCCTCTTTGATTAGAAACATTCCTATTGTTGCAATCGCTTTAATAGGCTATTCTGCAATGGCTGGTGCGACTGGTGGCGGAGGATTAGGAGATATAGCCATCAGGTATGGTTATTACAATTATGATACACAAATGATGTTATGGACAATCATCATCATTATTGTTTTAGTACAAATTATTCAAGTTTCATTTACGGGATTATCAAAAAAAATAGATAAAAGACTATAGGAGAAGAAAAATGAAAAAAGGTTTATTATACGTTGTAACATTGATATTTATATTGGCATTAGCAGCATGTTCATCTGAAGAATCAATAGATGATAAAGTGATTAAAGTTGGCGCTTCACCTGTTCCTCATGCAGAAATACTAGAATTTGTTAGAGATGCTTTATTAGAAAAAGGGTACACATTAGAAATTGTTGAATTTACAGATTATGTTTTACCAAATCTAGCATTAGACAATGGTGAATTAGACGCGAATTTCTTTCAACATATTCCATATTTAGATTATTTTAATGAAGAAAATGGAACAACAATTGTCTCGGCAGGTACAGTTCACTTTGAACCTCTTGGTATTTATGCTGGTACTGCTACTTCACTAGAATCAATTGAAGATGGAGCAAGCATAGCCATTCCTAATGATTCAACTAACCGTGCAAGAGCATTACTCTTACTTGAGTCACTTGAATTCATAACACTAGATCCAGATGCAGGTTTATCAGCAACAGTTTTAGATATTACAAGTAATCCTTATCATATCGATATTGTTGAACTTGAAGCAGCAGGTATTCCAGCTAGATTAGCAGATGTTGATTTTGGAGTGATTAATGGTAATTATGCACTCAGCGCAGATGTAGTTGATAAGTTGTTATCATCTGAATCAAGTGATTCAGTTGGCGCATTACTTTATGCAAATATAATTGCAGTTCGTGAAGGAACAGAAGATTCACCTGCAATTGTTGCATTACTCGAAGTTTTACAATCTGATGCAGTTAGTGCGTTTATCTTAGAACAGTATAATGGATTGGTTCTACCAGTATTTGAATAAAAGAATAGATAGAAATGCCCTGTCACAGGGCATTTTTTAATTCTCATTCTTTGATTAATCATATATAATGGAACTATAAAATATCATGATCTATATTTGAACATTTGAGGTGAGTTATGAATATTTTTATTACCGGTGGCACTAGGGGTATAGGCTTTGGTCTTGTCAATGAGTTCCTAAAACTGAATCATCGTGTCACATTTACAGGCACAAGTAAAGAAAGTATCCAAGGAGCAACTTCAAAATTAACAGGAGATTTTTTAGGTGTTGTTTGTGATGTTAGACATAAAGAACAAATAGAACAAGCAAAAGATATTTCTATAAAAACATATGGAAAAATCGATATATGGATAAATAATGCTGGCGTAGATCAGAATCGTCTAGACGTTTCAGAATTATCAGAAGATGAAATCAAAAGAGTTGTTGACATCAATATCGTGGGTATGATGCTTGGAACAAGTGTTGCACTATCACAAATGAAAAAACAAGGATACGGTCATGTTTATAACATGGAAGGCTTAGGAAGCAATAATTTAGCTATTCCAAAAACACTCATTTATGGTTCATCTAAACATTTATTATCTTATTTTAGTAAAGGGTGTAATAAGGAATTGAAGCAGTTCAAGAATGTGTGGGTTGGTACATTATCACCAGGTATGGTTTTCACCGATTTACTTCTTCACGATATGGGAGAAGATGGTATGAAAATAGCAAAAATTCTTGGTAGTCAAGTCGAAGAAGTTACACCATGGCTAGTGAAAAAGATGTTAAAAAATAAAAAAAGAGTTGTGTGGTTGACAAATTTAAAAGTTATGAGAAAATTTACGTTTTCATTTCTAAAAAAATAAAAAAGGTATAGTGATTTCATGGAATCTATTCGTTTAACAAAGCAAGAAGCTAGAGAATATATGATGAGTTATCATATGATTAATACAAATGATCATCTAGAAGGCATGGATGGAGTTCATGCTGTTTTTGATCGTCTGCTATCCATACAATATGATCCCTTAAATGTCGTCGGGACAAATCTAGAACTAGTTTTGCAATCGCGTATCTCGAAATTTAATAAAAAGTTATTAAACCAAGCACTATATCAAGAAAGGTTTTTAATTGATGCATGGGATAAACAAATGTGTGTTTATCAAACAAAAGATTTTCCATTGTTAGAAAAGATAAGAAATCATCGTGGAGAATTAGAAATCCATACATTAAAACATAGACTGCAGCTTGATGCATTAGAATATATTGAAATAGTGCTTAAAGAAATTCGTGACAAAGGACCACTTTATGCAAAAGATATCAATATAGGAGAATCTATTAAACATCAATGGGGTCAAACCAAACCCTCGAGTGCTACACTAGATTATTTATTTCAGATTGGTAAAATTGGAGTTTTTAATAAGAAAAATACGATGAAACAATATGATCTTATAGAAAGACTAATTGATAACTGCGAATTTAAAGTTGGGTTTCAAGATGAAGATGCTTTTATAGAGTATTATTTACTTAGACGTATTAAATCTATGGGGCTTGTATCTAATAAAAACGGTGTTCATTTCAGTGGTCTATTCATAAATAATAAAGAGATAAGAACAAAATATCTTAAAAAGCTTATTCAAAAAGAAATTGTTGCTGAAATAGAAATTGAAGAGTTGAAAGGTAAGTATTATGTACTAACTGATTATTTAAAATCCTCAAGTAAAGTCATTAAAAGTGTCTCCTTTATTGCACCACTAGATAATATGATTTGGGATAGAAGCATTCTCAAAGATTTGTTTGATTATGAATATACTTGGGAGGTTTACACACCCAAAAGCAAGCAAAGATTTGGGTATTATGTTTTACCAATTCTTTATGGTACTCAATTCATAGGTAGGATTGAATTTGAACAACAGAGGAATTCTAATCCACTAAGAATAAAAAATATTTGGTATGAAGATTATTTCAATCAATCAAAAGAATTTGAAATTGCATTTGATAAAGCCTTAATGAAGTTCTCAAAATATTTGTGTGCTGAAACATTTATTAAAGATAATTGAAAAACTAAAATTAAGAGATGAAATCTTATAAACGCAAGTTAGTTTATTTACTAATTTGTGTTTTTTAATATTTATTTTAACAACATCATAATCAACAGAAATATCATAAACATAAATTATATATAATTTATATTTGTTAAATATATGATAAAAAGACCATGCCAATTCGGGTATAAAATATTAAATTAGTAAAAAAAATAAACTTTTTTTTAAAAAAAGCGATTTATTTGTTACAATTATATTAAGTTCACTCAAAAAAAAAGAAAAATGGAGGGTTTTTACTTTGAAGAAGCTAATGCTAATTTTTATAATTATAGCTGGTCTTTTTTATTTAGCGGGATGCAATCCCGATGATCCAATAGTTGTTTTACCAGAAATTACCATGAATGGTGATGCAGAAATTACAATTTATGTTGATGAAGAATATGTTGAGTTAGGTGCTACATTAACTCAAGATTATGGACTTACTATTGAAACTGTTTCAGATGTAGATAATACAACACCAGGCACATATCATGTGACTTATAGTGTTACATATTTAGATGAAACAATCAGTGCAACACGCACAGTCATTGTGATTATCAATTCTGAAGTGGAAGATGATATAGTCATTCCAGTTGTTACATTAAATGGTAATGCTACAGTATATCTTGAGTATGGTGCAATATATACAGATCTTGGTGCTGAATTTTCTGATAACTTGGATTTAGTAGGAACGGTTATCGTTGGTGGGGATACAGTTGATACAAGTGCACTTGGTACTTATGTTGTGACATATCAAGCAACAGATTCAAGTGGGAATGTTTCGTTACAAATTGAAAGAAATGTTATTGTTCAAGATACAACATCACCTGTCATTACTTTAAATGGTGATGATACAATTCATGTTGAATATGGTGAAACGTATGATGAGTTATCAGCAACGTTTGCTGATAATTATGACACGACAGGAACAATCATTGTTGGTGGGGATACAGTTGATGTCAATGTTTTAGGAACATATACAGTTACTTATAATGTTGCAGATAGTCAAGAAAATCAAGCAAATGAAATGACTAGAACTGTCATTGTTGAAGATACAGTAGCTCCTATACTTACATTGGTTGGATATAATACCTTGTTTTATGATTATCAAACAGTTTATTTAGAAGCTACTGCTAATTTTTCTGATAATTATGATTCAGATGGATCAGTAGTTGTTGGAGGAGATACAGTTGATACCAGCATTCTAGGCTCATATTATGTTACATATGATGCTGTTGATTCAAGTGGGAATGCAGCAATTCAACTTACAAGAACAATTATCGTTACTGATTTAACTAAACCAGTGATTACATTGAATGGTGAAGCTACTGTTTATGTAGAATATGGAGAAGATTATGTTGAATTGAGTGCTGAATATACAGATAATTATGATGCATCTGGCAGTGTAACAAATATTACAGGTGTTGTAGATTTACTTACTTTAGGTAGTAATACCGTAACCTATCGTTTTACTGATACTCATGATAATGTCGCAACTGTAGTCACAAGAACAGTCATCGTAGAAGATACGACAGGACCTACAATTGAATTAGAAGGCGATTATATTATTTATGTCAATTTGGGTAACTCTTACACGGAACCAGGTGCTAATTTTTATGATAATTATGACCAAGACGGCACAGTTATCATTGGTGGGGATGTTGTTGACACGGATACATTAGGAGATTATATCATAACTTATAATGCAACAGATTCTAGTGGGAATCATACGTTTGAAGTCACACGTACAGTGTCTGTTGTTAATAGTGAACCATCAGTTGAAACTGTCATTCATAATTATCAACCACATGAAATTGGTATTTCATTCGATTATATTGATGATTACTTAGTATCATCAGAAGTTTACATTCGCTTAATGAAAGGCTTGTCACAAGTTGCTAAATTAGATGTCGTTGCTGGACACAATACGTTTGTGTTTGATACAGAAATCGAAGATAATTATGGTTATACAATTGAAATATGGGCAACATTTGATTGGATGGGACAAAAAGTCTATTCAACTACATTTATGACACCTCCTGATATTAGTTTAGATACTTTTGATGGATCACAGATGTTCTTTTCTTTAGATGATCTTGTACTAGAAATTAATTTAAATAATCCTGAAAATTATGATATTGATTTTGTTTCATTAAGTTATGTACCATTCGATGAATTTGAATACTTAAGTGATAATCATGTCATCTATCTCAATATGGGTGCACATCCAAGTGGCGATTATAATTTCTCATTAACCAGTGTGACAGTTACAGTTAACGATGAACCTTATACATACACGTTTAATTCAGATATTACTGTTCATGTCTATTTAGATAATGAAGTTGATCCACAGGATGCAACGATGGAATTACTAGATATCACATCAAACGAAACAGTGAGTCATACGTTTATTTCAATACCAGACAGTGATACAACAGTCATCAGTGATTTCTATTTCCATTTTGATAATCCATATGACTTAATCATCACTACCGTTAGACTATCAGTTAATGGATATACATTGGTTTATAGTAATTTTGATGCAGATAATCTTGATCCTTATAACCTTAACCAATTGGTACTTCCTATTGAAATTTCAAGAGGAAATAATTCAGTTTATGTTCTTGATTATTCATTTGAAAAAAATGGGGTTGTTGAAACATGTACATATGCTGCGGATCGTCATCATTTCCAAACATATTTTTATGGATTCAATGTAACTGATCCAGATATCGTATTCATCACAAGCGTAGGAGAATTTGCTACGATGGTTCCAACGGGTAAATATGTACTCTTAAATGATCTAGATCTTGAAGGTGCGTTTATTAGCCCTGTCGGCGTATTAGGCAATGGGTTTACAGGATTCTTCGATGGTAATGGACACACTGTTTCCAATTTTAATATATCTGAGAGTTTAGGAGAATCTGCTGCACAAAGTTATGTTGGCGTCTTTGGATTTGTAGACGGTGGGTTTATTGCAGACTTAACGATTGAAAATGCTGATATTTATATTACTTCAACAGATAGCAATAATTCAGTAATGGCAGGTATTTTAGTTGGTTATCTAGGCGGGTTTGGTATGGTCATAAACTCGGATATCATCGGTTCATCAAGTGTCCATGTATCTGGTGTAAAAGGTGGATATTTTGGTGGCATGTTAGGATATGTGCAAAGTGGTTATATTAAAGATCTTAATGTCAATGTATCGATTTCAATTTTGCCTGACTACTTAGGTGCTGCAACAGGATATCTAGTTGTAGGTGGATTAATTGGTGTAGCAAATTTTCTTGATATCTATCATTCAAGTGCAACAGGTCTTATTGATGTTGGACTTGCTGATGAAACACATGTGGGCGGACTTATTGGTACGATTGAAAATGATGGAAGTACATCAAGTTATAATTTTATTTACAATAGCTTTGCGAATGTAGATATTACAAACCTTGGGAATTCCTCATACGGTAACACAGGTGGTTTAGTAGGTTTTAATACAGGTAAAATTTATAATTCATTTGCTTTAGGAGATCTAACAGTTACAAGTGATTATGTTGGTTATATTGGAGGCAATCAAAGTTATCTGACTGAATATAACTATTTCAATAATTACTATTATGGCGATATTGTTGTCACTAAAAATGGCGTTTCTGGTGTGGGTACTTGGGATATGAATTATGATGTCTGGCACTTAAGAGCTGCAGGTATGGTTCAATTTAGTGATCAAGACTTTTATACAGACATTGTTGGACTAAATCCATATTATTTTGATTTCACATTCATTAACATGGCAAATGATGAGTTCCCTAGAATGAATTAATTCTTATTTAAAAACAGCTAAAAAAAATCCTCATATTTTTGGGGATTTTTTATATACTCTCTATACGATTTTTGGCTTGTAAAGGATACAATTCATTTTATGAATAAATTTGATTGTTTTATGTTAAGATTAAATTGAATTAGGCTATATTAGAATGTAGTTGATAAACTATAATACAGAGGTTCATATGAAAAAGCATTCTAGATTGTTTAAAATTATTAAAATTACGCTTATAACACTCGTATCTATTTTTGTTTTACTATTTGCAGGACTTGCTATTTATTCAAGTGGTTCTTATCAAGCACTTCCTGAAATGGATGATGCAATTGCTACGTTAGACTTAAGCCAAGTCACCTTGAGTGAAGACCGCAGCTCAATCACATATGAAGTAGCAAATCCTTTGATGAATATTGTATTTATTCCGGGTGGTTTAGTTTCCCCTGATAGCTATAAATATTTAGCTGCTGGATTAGCTAAAGAAGGATACAATGTAACAATTATAAAAGTCATGTTTAATCTAGCAATCTTAACACCAAATAGTGCGAATAAGTTTATTGATTCCAATTTAGATAATGTTGTTATAGGTCATTCTTTAGGTGGTGTTGTCGCAAGTATGGTAGCATCCAAAAATGATGATGTTTCTAAAGTTGTTATGTTAGGTAGTTATCCAATTCAAGATATATCAAATAAATTGTCTTTGATTATTACTGCTGAGCATGATATTGCAATGGATCAAGATAAATTTGATGATAGTTTAAAATATGTCAATAACGAGAATATCATCTTCAATATTGATGGTGGAAATCATGCTCAATTTGGTTGGTATGGCCCTCAAAAAGGTGATGGTGATGCCGAGATTTCTACGTTAGAAGAACAAAATATAGTCATAAGTAAAATACTTGAATTTTTACTTTCATAATCATCAATAATAAAAAAAAGGAGTCTATCTAATGCCAGTAGGTCATGTTAAAGATTTAAAAAATAAAGTTGTGAGTAGTCCACCAGCATCCAATTCAGCGATGAAGGTCTTAGTTTCACCTAAGGAAGGCTGGGAAGGTTATGTCATGCGTGTCGTAGAAGTCCTTGAAGATGGATATACACCTAAGCATAAGCATCCTTGGCCACATATCAATTATATGTTGGAAGGTGAGGGAGAACTATGGATTGATGAGGTTGTTCATCATGTTTCTGGTGGTTCTTATGCATTTGTTCCAGGAAATGCGCTACACCAATTTAGAAACGCTGGAAAAGGTGTATTTAAATTCATATGCATCGTACCGGAAGAAGGACATATATACTAACAATAAAAAAAGTGGTCTCCACTTTTTTTATTATGTACTATAATGTTTTATCATGGGTTATTAAAATAATAGAGAAAAACATGTAAAAACCGTACACCTTAAAACATTATTTCATCTTCAAACAAATGGCTTGATTTATTAATAAAAAAAGTAGATGATTAACTATTTGTTTATTATATTGCACATTCAGTTCATTTATATTACAATAGAATTAGCATATTTATGATGAGGAATATATGAAATATATTGCACACAGAGGATTTTCCTCAAAAGCCCCTGAAAATTCAATACCTGCATTCCAATTAGCCGCACTTAGTGAAGCTCATTTTGGAATAGAGTGTGATGTTCATCAGACAAAAGATGGCGAATTTGTGGTTTTTCATGATGATAATTTAAAAAGAATGACAAGAAAAGATGTTTTGATATCTAATCTTACATATGATGAACTCAAGAAAATCCATTTAAAAACAGGGAAAAATATTAAAAAGTATGAAGATTTAGAAATACCAACACTTAAAGCATTTTTAGATATATGCTCAAATGCTAATAAAGCAGCAGTTGTCGAGATTAAAAAACTAAACGATATAACTCAAATCATACCGTTGCTAAGTTTAATGGAAGCATATGCAGGTTTAGATGTTATGTTTATTTCATTTGATTTAAATTACTTAAAATTTATCCGAGCTATATCGAACGCACCTCTGCAACTTTTAGTATCAACGATTAGTGAAGATATCATCTATGATAGTAGAGCGAATCAGTTTGATTTATCACTTGATAAAAAACTAATTAATAAAACTCTGATTAAACGATTAAAAAAAGAAGGATTTAAGATAGCTGTTTGGACTGTTGATGATCAAAGACAAGCAGATAACTATAAAAAAATAGGCGTTGATTATATCACGTCTGATAGATTGTAGAGTAGAGGAGAATATATGAAAATATCAGTAGGTGGTATGATTGCATCAGGTAAGTCAACATTGGTTAAAAGATTAGGAGATGCATTAGATTTACCCGTTATGGAAGAATTTGAAAAAGATGATGAAGTCTTCAATACACTTCTTAAATGGTTGTATGAACAAAAATCTAATGTTGAAATGTTGCTACAAATCTATTTCATTCACAATCATTGGTTAAATCAACAAAAATATAAAAATCACTTTATTGTGGATAGAGATTTAGTTGAGCATTGGTTATTTGCTCAACATAATCTAAAAAGCATGCCAACAATTATGAATATGTACAATGGAGTTTTTCATTCCTATATGAATCAAATTACTAAACCAAATCTTTATATTATTTTGGATGTTGACTGGAAAAATTTCGAAGAACGTGTTTTAGCAAGAGGTAGAGAGCAAGAAATAGATAATTTCGCTCAAAATAAAACATATTTTTCGAGTCTACTGGAAGATTATGTAACAAAAATTGCTGCGCAATGCTCTATCTATGATATTCCTTATGTCATTATCAACACAAGTGGCAAATCTGAAGACGAAGTATTTGAAGAATCTTTAATGCATATAAAAAAGACACAAAACATCGTATCTTATGAAACAAAAGACCTCATTTAGGAGGTCTTTACTACTTATTTTTTCATATTCTAGTATTTTGGAGGAATAAATGGAAGCACATATTAGAAAATTATTTAGTCAAGAAATATTAAAAGAAGCAGGCAAGAAGTTTGGTGTAAAAATTGAAGAACTTTATGAAGTCGGTGGATTCGAGAATTTTATATATGGTTATAAAAAAGAGGAAGAAGAATTTATTTTAAGAATTTCCCACGCATCTCACAGAACATATGAACAGCTCTTATCTGAACTTGATTTCGTTCATTTTTTAGCTGAAAATCACGCAAATGTCTCAATACCTGTTCTATCTGTTGATCACAATTTGATTGAAAAAGTTGAATTAAAAGACTCATATTTTACTGTTTCATCTTATATCAAAGCTGAAGGAGAAAGACCGAGTAAAGCTCATTTCGATGATACTTTCTTTCATAATTATGGCAAGACAATTGGCCAATTTCATCGATTAACAAAAAAATACCAACCCAGTAATGGTGTGATCAAGCGTTTCAAGTGGGATGATGACCCTTTGTTTATCAATGCAAGGTCCTATTTACCTGACTCGGATGAAATTATTTATACAAGATTTGTAGAATTGATTGAAGAGTTGAATCAGTTAAAAATTGATTCAGATCATTATGGATTAATACATACAGATATTCATATGGGCAATTTCTTTATTAACGAAAAAAAACTGACCGTTTTTGACTTTGATGATTGTTCCTATATGTGGTTTGCTTCTGATATTGCAATTGCTTTATTTTATTTTTTAGAATTTTCCATAAGAGATGAAATGAAATTTAAAGAAAATACTGATTACTTTATGGCTCATTTTATGAAAGGTTATTTGAGTGAAAATAATTTAAGTCTAGATGATATGAAAACAGTACATAACTTCTTAAAATTAAGAGAATTGGTTTTGTATATTGTCTTTTTCAGAAGTGTTGATATGACCGTAGATAGTTTTGCTTCCAAATATATCATAAGACATAGAGATCACATTATCAATAAAGATTTATTTGTTGATATAGACTTTACTCAATACCTAAAATAATTTTTGAGTATAATTATCTAAATAATATCAAAAAAAGTTCTAGCAGAGCTTTTTTATTTGTCTATTTTAAGTTGATGCCCAGTTCTTGCTTAACATAATTTGGTAAGGCAAATGAGCCCAAGTGAACATCGTGATTATAGTATTTGGTTTTAATATCTAATACACTGCATAACGTTCTTTTAAAATCTTTAGTTGGATGCCATTTTTTAGATGCAAATCCAAATAACCAGTGTCCAGAAGGATATGTAGGAATAAATGCTTGATAAACAGAAGCTATCGGGAATAAATCTTTGATTTTTTGATGTGCTCTTTGCATCTCAAGTTTTTCTTTTTCAAAATAAGGACTTTCATGCTGGTTAATCAAGATGCCATCATCGTTTAGAATACGGAAACAATTTTGATAAAATTCATGAGTGAATAGTCCTTCACCGGGGCCAATAGGATCTGTTGAGTCAACGATGATTAAATCATAGTGCTTCTTCGAATTTTTTACATATAATAGACCATCCTCAAAATAGAGGTTAACACGTGGGTCATTGAACCCTATGGTCATTTGTGGTAGATAGACTTGACACGCTCGAACGACACGCTCATCAATTTCAACCAAGTCTATCGATTTGATACTAGAATATTTAGTGAGTTCTCTGACGCTACCGCCATCACCACCACCAATCACTAATACATGCTCAACTTTTGGATGAATAGACATTGGGGTATGGATAATCATTTCATGATAGATAAACTCATCTTTTTGATTAGCCATCATAATACCATCTAAAGTGAAGAAGCGGCCAAGATCAAAAGAATCATAAAAATCCATTTGTTGAAATGGTGTTTTTTCACTTAAAAGATGCTCTTTGACTTTAACTGAAAAGTGAATATTTGGTGTCCATTTTTCGGTAAACCACATATGATTCCTCCTATTTCATATAAGGGATATTCATCCCATAAAATATTTCTGCAATCTCTAAATTGATTTTAGTATGGATGTCATGAATTTCATCTTGAGATAATTCTGCACTTGTTTTGTTGAAAATATAATTATCAATGACGAATTGATTTAACATCATTTTCGTATGGAATATATTTGATTGATCGAGATTAATGTCAATTGTTGTATATTTATCTAAAATTTCTGGATCGATATGATCTTGAATTGAACTGATTTCATGATCATTGTAATGCTTGATACCATTCACATCTCTTGTGAAACCTCTGATTCGATAATCCATGATGATAACATCTGAATCAAAAGACTGTATGAGATGATTGAGAGCCTTGATTGGTGAGATCTTGCCACAAGTAGACACGTCAATATCAACTCTAAACGTAGAAATATCCTGTTCAGGGTGACTTTCAGGATAAGTGTGAACTGTGAGGTGACTTTTGTCTAAATGCCCTACAATGCTCTGCTTATGGATGTCTAGACCGTTATTACAAGAAGCATCCAAACATTCTTCATCAACTTTTTCTTCAGAAATAAGAATTGTTACACTCGCACCTTGAGGATCATAGTCTTGTTTAGCAATATTTAAAACATTGGCATCAATTATTTTAGTCACTTCAGTCAATATTCTTGTCAAACGTTCAGAATTATATTGTTCATCAATATAGGTGATATATGCTTTTCTTTCATCTTCGGTTTTTGTATAACAAACATCATAGATGTTAAAACTTAATGTCTTAGTTAAGTTATTAAATCCATATAATTTCAATTTTTCCATTGATATACCTCCATTGTTTAATGAATTAAACACAATGGTATTTTAACATAAAAAGAGTATATTTTATGAATGTATTTGATAGAAGAAGAGAATAAATAAAAAAAACAGAATCATGGACTAGATTCTGTTTTTGCAAATTTATTCAATAGGATGGTTTTTTGATTTTTTCTTGTTTGTATAATGCTTATACCAACGGTAGATACCATATCCACCAGGAATAAAGACAACAGCAAATGGAATGAGCGTTACAATGATAATAATTAAACCATCAAAGAATGATATAAGACCATTAAATCCATTTACAAATCCATCAACGATTCTTGTTCCAAAAGGTAATCTGGATACGACGTTATCTAATCTGATGCTAAGAGTAATTTTTGAATAGTCAACAAGGCTATCAAAAGAACTCAATGTGCCTTCTAATTCACCAAGTTCTAAATCGATTTCTGCAATTCTGCTATTGATTGTAATCATATCGGACAAAGAAGCACCAGCATAAAGGATGACCAGTTGAGCTCTTTCAGCTTGATAAGATTCAATCTTGTGTTCTGTAGATTGATATTCCAATGAAATATCAGTTGCTGATTTGCTATAGTTGGTTACATCGTAAGTGCTCTTAATTGCTGCAATGACATCATCTAGATTTTCTGTTTTAACACGTACAGTTAAGTATCCTGAATATTCGGAAACATTTTCTGAATCAAACCATTCATCAGCTTCTAATAACAATCTAATCTCATCTACGGTTTGTTCAATGTCATTAACATAAAGCGTTGCCTCAGCAGAATAGATAATCTTTCGATCAGGTGTTGTTACATCTAATTGAACCACATCATCATTATTATTATTAGATTCTGATAAGAAAACTTCATCATTTGCACTACATGCAGATAACATCAATACTGATATAATAAAAAGCAAAAATAATACGAGTTTGTTTTGTTTCACAAGGTATACCCCCATCTATATTTATGTTCATGAATAGTATATCAAATAATGGTAAGAAAGATATCTCAAATTGGAAAAACCGCAGATAAAAAGAAAAAGGATGATTTGGCGAATCACCCTTTTCCTTCTATATAATGAGGCGGAAAAAATTGATTAAGGAGTTACAGGAGCGGTAACAGTAAAGTTACGAGCAAATACTGTTTGATTACCATAAATATCTGTAACAGTATAAGTTAATACATAGACGCCTACAACGGATGTGTCAATTGTGTAAACACCAGCAGCTTCAGTTACAAGTCCAACAGTATCGCTTGAAACAACGATATTTAATTGTTGAGCAGCATCACCATAATATAAACCTGTCAGTGGAGTGAAAGCAACATTTTGTTCAACGCTGACATCAGCACCATAAACCATTGGAGCAACATCATCTTTGAAGTAACCAATAAGTTTAATGGATACATCATCAAAATAAATTGCTGTTGCTGCACTATTTTCTGGATGTTCAGGATCAATTAATCCTAAGAATAATCCAAATTTAACATCTAAATAACCATTGGATCTATTCGATAGAACAACATTGTATGTAACCCAATCAGTAGTAAGTCCAACGATTTCAAAATCAAGTACTTGCCAGTTCTTAGCTTCTTCAAATGATACGCGAATATCACGAGCTGCATCTGCTTTAGCCTTAAATGATAAGACATAGACGCCACCTGCTTCAGCTACATAGCTATTTCTTTGGAAGAATTGAATACTATGAGGTAGGGTACCAACAGTTAAAACATTAATTCTTACAGCGCCATCAACGAATGTAGGAGTATCATATGTTCCAGGAACAGAACCTGGTTTCAAAGTCCAACCAACATTTGTATCAAGATTTGTAATTGCACTTTCTAGTGCGAAATCACCATCAAGAATGATTGCTCTACTATCAATTGCATCAACTTGATTAATTACACTGACAACTTTTGTGTAAGTTGCTACATTACCTGAAGCATCAGTTAATGTGTAAACTAAATCATAATCACCAACAACATCAGTATTAACTGTACCTGTAACAGATACATCATCAACTGTTAATAATTTATCAACATGATCATAAACACGAATATCATTCATTGGATCAAATGTATTGCCTAATACCCAGTAAATAGCTTCAGTACCCCAAATTTGAGGAGCTACTGTATCAGCTGATGGTTCTTCAATGCGGGTAACAACAACATCATCAAAGTAAACACTTGTAGAAGTTGATAAGCCATGAATGTTACCAACGAAGAATGAGAATTTAGCATTGACTATGCTTGCAGTTGTATGGGTATACTCATATGTATATTCAGCCCAATCAGTTGTTAAATCAAAGTAAGCAGTAAATTTAGCTCCACTTGATTCTAGATTTAATTGGATTGCACGAGCATCGTCAGCTTTAGCTCTAAAAGTAATTTGATATGTATGACCTTGAATAACTTCACGATTTAAAATGTAGAATTGAACGCCATAGAATAATGTCCAGTTTTCATAAACGGAAATCTTTGCAACGCCTTCAGCGATGTTAACCATAAACTTACCACTACCATGCCAGCCCCAACCAGTTCCGGTTGCAGCAGGTGCACTTTGATCAATTGCAAAGTCACCATTGATAATCTTAAGTGTAGAAGGAAGTCCACCACCAGATTCAGAAACAGTGATTAATCTTTCAGCAATAGTTTCATTACCTTGACGGTCAGTAAGTGTATAAGTAAGTGTGTAATAACCAGGAGTCATATAATCTACAGTGCCAGTAATTACAATACTTTGTGGAGTTAATGATTTATCCACTAAATCAAAGACAGAAACACCAGCAACAGCATCAAATTCTAAACCTTGTTCAATGACTTTATCTTCAACACCAAACATCATTGGTGCATCATTATCTACGAGATAACCGACAAGTTCAATTTCAATATCATCAAGATAGAATGTAGTAGCTGGGCTATCGGATTCAACTAGTCCTGCAAAGAATGCAAACTTAGCATTGTTAAAGCCAGCATCTGGAACTGTGAAGACTATTTCATAATCTGCCCAGTCAGTTGTAACATCAAATATTTCATAATTCTTTAATGTTGTACCTGATTCAAATGAGAAACGAATTGCACGTTCTAAATCAACTTTTGCTCTAAATGTGACACGATATGTAGCTTCAGTTTCAGCGATTAGATTTTGTTGATAGAATTGAGTACCATGTGGAACAGTGCCAACATTCGTAACAACTTGAGTCATGATGCCACCACTGATGTCTACTGTAAATACGCCTGCACCATGCCAGCCCCAGCCATCCATAGCGGGTTGAGCATATGGAGTTGCTTGATCAACAGAGAAGTCACCATTGACAACAACTAAAGTTGATGGAAGCATATCAATAGCAGCTAGAACGTGAATTGTTCTTTCATAAGTTGCTACATTAGCACTCGCATCAGTAATTGTATAAGTTATAACATAATCACCAACAACAGCTGTATCTACTGCACCAGTAACAACAATATCATCAATAGTCAAATCCTTATCAAGTGCATCAAATACCTTAACATTTTGTAAAGGATTAAAGACGAAATCTTGAACAACATTATATTCGCCAAGACCAGTTAATACTGGAGCTTCAGAATCGACAACTTCACCGATTGTTTCTACAGCAACATTATCAAGATAAATTGTAGTAGGAACACTTGTTGAGCCAACAAGGCCCATGAAGAATGCGAATTTACCAGTTGTATAACCAGGTAGGATGTGATCAATAATAACAGTATAAGTAGCCCATTCAGTTGTTAAGTCAACAATTGTATCAAAACGACGAGAAGTTCCTTCTTCAAGTGCAATTTGGATTGGGCGAGCAATATCTGCTTTTGCATCAAATGTGATTTGGTAGATTCTACCTTGTTCAATCACTCTATTTTGTTCATAGAATTGAACACCATAAGGAACAGTTCCTAAAGCAGTAACATCAATAATTGCCATACCACCTTGGATGGATGCTGTAAACACACCAGTACCATGCCAACCCCAACCTGTTTCAGCTGGTTGTGGAAGTGGTGTTAATTGTTCTTCTTCAAAATCGCCATTAACGATTAACCAACTTGATGGAGCGATACCTGAAACAACAGTAATTGTTCTTGTAACAACTGTCTCATTGCCAGATGCATCAGTTAAAGTATAAGTTAAGACATATTCACCAATAGTTGTATTATCTACGGTACCTGTGATAACGATATCATCAACAGTCAAGTCAATATCCATATTATCATCAACAGTGATACCTTGAAGAGGATCAAATGCTTCGTTAAGACTAATAGTCTTGTCTAGTATTCCGATGATTTGTGGTGCCTCTGTATCTTCGACTTCATCTAATTCAATAAATCTAATGTTGTCTAAATAAATGGTTGTTAGTTCACCAACAATGGAATTATAGCCCATCATTGTACCCGCACCAAAGATTAATTTGCCATCAGTGATTGTAGGTGCAGTTATAAAGAATTCGATTTGATAAGTAGCCCATTCGGTTGTCAAACTAACACTTTCATCAATATAACCTACATATTGTGCGTTTTCAATTTTAACTACCAATGGTCTTGCTTCGTCAGCTTTAGCTTCAAATTCAAGAATGAAACCAACGCCTTGAGGGACAGTTAAGCCAGGTTGAGAGAATTGATTACTCCACCACTGAACACCAGCAGCAGTGATGTCATATTCTAAAACGCCATCAACGATTGTTGCTGTACTAGCTCCACCTTCTCCAGCCCAATGAGTCCATGTGCCATCAAGTGGTTCTGAGAAATCACCATTAGTAATGAAAAGTTCACTTTCTGGTGGGATTCTAACGATCAACTGCATACTGTCAGTTGCTTCATTTCCCGCAGCATCTTCAACTGAAAAGTTGATGGTATAGATGCCAGCTGTATCGACATCATAAGTACCAGTAACAACGATAGCACTCGTGATATTTCCATCAACATCATCCATTGCAGAAACGCCATCTAGTGGATCAAATTCAGAACCTACGTCAATAACAGTATCAGCAACACCAAATAGCAGTGGGGCAACTGTATCAACTGGATCTTCAATTACAGGTTCATCTTTACAAGCTACCAAAGAGATAGCAAGAAAGAAAACGATAAAGATATAAAACAGTTTTTTCATATTATTTCCTCCGTTTATTTATTTTTACGCATTTCGCGTTCAAATTTTTACTATTTTTCTTAATTTAAACCATCTGAAACCGAAGAAAGCACCAACACTTAAAGCCGAGACACCACCTAGAGATATTAAAACGATTGCTGTTGTACTCATTGTTTGAGGAGCTGCTACAATATTGATTTCAATGATATCACTAGCAACAATGAAGCTTACCCCATTTGGCATCGTCGAAGTAAATGTCGTATATACGTATGCGGTACCTGTAGAAGAAACAGCAGTGATATTACCATGATCATCAAATGTTATACCTGTATCTCCATCATCAATCACAGTGAAATTAGGCAATAATGGATAAGAGACACCTGACTGAGTATCGATAGTACCCTTGATTTGGTTGCCAACTGTTTCGTCAATGATATATTCATATGAGTAATTATCAAAATTGATTCGGTTGAATGTATCTGTTAAATAATCCATATAGTTAGTCGTTAAACCACCAACACCATAATTGTAATATTGAATAAATTGATTATGATCATCAACTGTCCAAGGCCAAACAGTAATACCACGATGTACTAAATCTTGTATGAAACTTCCAGTAAGTGGACCATAAGATGGATTTAAAGTTGAATTGATAGGCACAACATCGGTTATAGTGTTTGTCATTGAAGTTGTATCATTTTGTGCATTGAGGACTGAACTGGTTAAATGACCATTTGCCATTTCAGGCATTACAGTATTCATTTCAATAATGTTTGCTGCTCCAAAAGTAATGATAACGATTTGATCATACATATCTTCTTCATTGATAATATCAGCTAATGCTTGAATGAGTAACGGCTGAGTAGGTTTGATTTCAACGAAAATGACAATACCAGTATCTTTAAATGTTTGAATATATTCTCTAAATGATGGGATATGTAAGTCAGTTCTACCACCAACTGCATCATATAGGGTAAGCGACATAATGTCATCAAAACTAGAATTAGCAATTGTTAAACTTGGATAATCAGGGGCAGTTCTAATGGTTGTATTGTCATGTATAACAACGATTTCCCAGTCAATTGTTAAATGAACATCAAGTTCTAAAACATCTGCACCTCTTTGTAAGGATTCAAGTCCACCTTCAATTGTATTTTCAGGGTATAGGCTATTTGCTCCATCATATAGTCCGCGATGCGCGATGACTAAAGGACGTCTAATGTGTGTATTTGGACCAAATTCAGCATATTTATCATATAATCCTTGATAATTTTGAGTCACGATACCATTTGCTCCACTTAAGATTGCTTGATATTGACTCATTGCATCATCTGCAGAAGAAACCCAAACAGTCATTAATCTTTGTTGCATATAAAATACTAAATCTTGGTTAAGCAAATGACTTGGGATAATGGATGCTACTGCTTGTGCTGTATTGGTTGCTCTTCTAACATCCATCAAATCATCTTGACTTAAAGATTCAATACCAGTCATTGGGAAATTAAGAACACCACGCATGAGACTATGTGCTGCTCTTGCTGCTAAAATGACTTCACCAGAATCGGACATGATGACGCTATCAAAGATTCTATACATTTTCAAACTTTCACCTAATAATGTTGCTGTCGCTACATCATTAGTATAAAAAGCAGGTATGACTTTACCATTTATAGCAGTAAGTGTATCAAATAGTGACATGATGACTGTGCCATCTGTAGCAATAATATCTAAATCAGAATTTATTGTAAAAATAAAAGTTGCAGGTCTTACAGTGCCTTCAATTTCAGTTAATTGATCTGCTGAATTAAACCATGTTAAGACAGTAGCAGGAGCAACTAAACCAGTTTCAGGTTGATAGACATCTGGAATTGAAACGAAATCATATGTTTCACCTTCAACATATGTTTCCGGAAGTGTAATTCTAACGTTATCATAATAAACAGTTACGTTATCTGCCTGCACACCTATACGTCCATGTGTGAATTCAAAAGCAGAATCATAAGTAACCAAAACGTTATCATTGATGGATTCAATTATTGTTGTATCTTTAACATCGACATTCAAATGATAAGTTGTTGCTGTATCAAGTGCTTCAGTATAAGCAGCAGTGACAGGTACATTCCATGCACCACCAATACGTTTTGCAAATTCCACGCCATTTGCAGCTGATGCATCGTTACGTATTGCCATTTGGAAATAGTTCTCAGTCGTATATCTAAATAAAACTGAAGTCCATCTAGCTGTATTCGTTGCCGCAGTCATGCGCATGTCAGTATCAATGACATAATTGGTAAATCCTGATAAATAATCAGGGAATAAGACAATCGTAGCAGGACTTAACATCAAACGTTCATCACTGATTGCTGCTGAACCTCCACCTGCTCCAAGATTATTATATAGATTATATCCAGCGGGTAATGCTCCGTTTGATAAACCTGAAAAATCTTCTTCAAAGATGACATATTCTGTATCTTCAGCTAATTTTGTTATGAAATAAATAGTCATTTGAGTGCTTTGATAGTTGAATGAGACAGGAAATACCCCAACTTCATTAATTATTAAAGTAGTGTCTGTAATGGTTACACTAGGATTTGCACTTGAAATCGTAGCATCTTCTAAAAAGATTTCTCCAAATACACCCCTCACTTTAAGAGTAGTTAAGTCAATGGCTTCATTGACATCAGCAAGAACATGATTTCTTTCACTTGTGATTGCTTGATGCACAGTGTCTGCTGAAATATTTTGCATCATACCCCAATTTCCAAAAATTGTTACTAATAAAATAATAAAGAATAAAACAAATCCCTTTTTAAACATTTTCGCCTCCTGCGTTATTTGAGAAAACGGTTTCCTAAAATTGAGAAAAAATAAAGGAAAGCAATGGTTCTGTTTGAGAAAACGGTTTCCTAAAGTTTTATAAAAATAAGTGTTTTTGGTCATTCTCCTTAAACACTGCTCATGCATGCATTTGATGTATGCGTTTACATAGCAATTATATCTTTTTTAGAATTGAATGTCAAACACTTAGTATTAATTTTTTTTCTTTGTTGATTCACGCTCAATAAGCGATACCGGGAGATATGTTATTTTTTGCTTTTTTTGAAGTTTTTGATTGATTGCGAGTAAAAGAGCTTCGGCTGCTTTTTCTCCAATGAGTTTGGTATCTTGCAAAATGGTAGTTAATGAAGGTGTAAAATTTTGAGAAAATTCAATATCGTCATAACCGATAACTGAAATGTCATTTGGTACATCAAGATCCATGCTATTTAGACCGCGTATGACACCATATGCGATAACATCACTATTAACAATAATGAGTTCAGGAAGATTTTTTCTTTTGGCAATTTCTTGTCCAGCATTGAAACCACTCGAAAAACCGAATCCATCTGTAGTGATGATGTCTCCTTCATTGTATGAAATATTTCTTTTCTTCATTTCTTCTTCAAAAAATTCGGTTCTGACATAAAAAGATCTTGCAGTTTTTGGTCCAGTGACCATCATGATTTTTGAAAAACCTAATTTGATAGCATAATCGATAGCTAAAATTACACCTTGCTTATCATCACAAATGACGGAATGAAGATTTGGCATGACAATATCTGTGGATATGCAGGGAAAAGAGCTGTTTACGACTTCAATGATATTTGGGTTATTGATGTTTCCCATAACAATGAGAATGCCATCAACTTTTTTATTTTCACACCATTCTAAATAAGTGAGTTCATTATAGCCTAATTTACTCACGATCATCACTACATCATAACCTCTTTGGGCTACATAATCTTTGAAAGATTGAAAAATACGCGAGAAAAAAGGATGTTCAAATCCTATGAGTGATATATCCGAATAGATGATACCAATGGTCCAACTCTTTTTAGAACTTAAAATACGTGCATTTGACATAGCTAAATAACCGCATTCTTTGACATATTTTAAAACGCGTTCCCTGGTTTCAGAACTAATTCGGCCTTTATTATTTACTATTTTTGAGATTGTGCTCGGAGATAGGTTTAAATCTCTAGCAATATCAACGATTTTCTTTTTCACAAATTTACCTCATATACATTATACAATACATTTAAATATTCACAATTTTTGTTGTATAATATTAGCGGTATATATGTATATAGGAGGGGTTTTATTGGAAAAAAATAAATATAGAAATAAAAGATTGAGATATCCAAGATACTTATCATCAAGTAAAAAAGATAACTTAAAGCAAATCACTTTAAAAGAAGAATCACTTTATAAACCTCTTTTGGTTTTATTTGTGATATTTTTGTTTTCAATGATTATCATATTCCCAACATCTATATTTGATGACATGATACCTAATATCATGGTTTTTTTAAGAAGACTTGTTGCTTGGATGGGTTTATCTGCAGTAGCAACATTGCTCATTTTACCCGTTTCAGTTTTTGATATTGAGTTAATTCGTATATTCTCATCGATTGATCTATATACGAATTGGTATGTTGTCTTTGTAATACTGTTTGCTGTTTTTTCAGACACATTATTTGCTTTTATAGGCTATCGTTTCACGAAAACACTCAGAAGATTATTTGCTCGAAAAGCTAAAAAGAGCGATATTCAAAAATCAAATGAAAAACTTCAAAAATATGGAAATTTAGGTATGTTTTTCTTTTCTTGTACACCACTACCTTTTACACTTGCAATCTATACAGCTGGTGCTGTGAGATTACATAGGAAATGGTTCTTAACTGCAGTTGCTGCTGGCAGATTAGTTAAGTATTCTGCAATCGCATTATTCCTAAGAGTATTCGGTATTAATCTGATTGAATTAGGACAAAATTTGCTTACTTCTATATTTGGCTAGTAATTGGACCGTAGGTCCTTTTTTTTACTCTCATTTTCATATGGAAAACTTGTAGTTTCCACATTGCTGATATATAATAAGTTTGAAAGTAGTGTGATCATTATGGCAAGTATTATTGAAGTTGCTAGAAGAGCAGGTGTAGGAATTGCAACTGTTTCTAGAGTCATTAATAATTCTGGTTACGTTAAAAAAGAAACACGTGAAAAGATAGAAGAAATTATCAAAGAAGTTGGCTACGTCCCAAATGAAATTGCACGAAGTATGACACTTCAAAAGAATAACATTGTTGCTTTCATTTTGCCCAACAGTACACATCTATTTTTTGGTGAGTTGCTTTATTATGTTGAAGAAGAATTATTTGATTATGGTTATAAACTCATGGTATGTAATTCAAGCATGAAAAAAGAAAAAGAAATAGCATATATCAATTTACTTAAAAAAAATAGGGTCGATGCTATTATTTTGCTAACAAATAATGATGTTGAAGAATATTTGGATAAGAAACTACCAATTATATCCTTTGATAGAACTTTTCAAGGGCTTCCATATGTTACATCTGATAATGCTACTGGTGGAAAACTAGCTGCTCAACATTTAATTAAAAAAGGATGTAAGCGGATGATGTACATTGGTGATGATGCTCAAGGTACACATACCAGAGTTACAACAGAAGTGACTAAGCGGAGAATTGCATTTTTTGATGAACTCAAAAAACACGGGTTTAATGATGGCATCAATATTGAATATCCATTGGGAAATTATATCTATATACCCGACTATATACATGAAATAATCCAATCACATCCTGAAGTTGATGGTATTTTTTGCGTGAGTGATTCGGTAGCTGCTGAAGTGATCAGAAATCTAGAAAAACATGGAAGAAAAGTACCTGAAGATGTGAAGGTCATTGGATTTGATGGTGGAAGAAGCTTTATCAACTTAGGTAAAAGAATCACTTCAATAGGACAATCTCCGAAGTTAATTGCAGAAGCACTAAGGGAAATTATACAAAATTTTTACAATAAAACAGATGTCAAAAATATTGTGGTACCGGTTTACTTTGAAGATGGAGATACTGCTTAACACTTTTTTGCTTTTTATCAGTAAAACCATATTGACAGCGCTTTCAAGTAATGATATAATCATGTTAACAACAAGTGGAAAGGTTTTCATAACCTCACTCTTTCTCCTATAGCTATTAGACGATTTTGTTATATATCTATATGGAAACCTTTCCATAAAATAATAAAGAGGTGAATCTATGCAAGAGTCCCAAAGAAAATTTGATGATTATTTAATAAAAATAATCAAAGGTTTCACGCTAACAGTCATATCATTCATCATCGTCGTTACTTTACCTTTGATTTTTGTCATTCAATTATTTGGACGTCTCATTGAAAAGGATTTTATGACATTTAAGAATTATAAGAAAAAGAACTATTTTCTTGATTTTATAGTTTATCAATGGTTAGGACCAAATGAGCAGGCACAAAATCATCGCGTTTTTGTATATTTCTTGTTTCCATCATTAGGTGCTTTCCTATTATTTGTAATCGTACCTTTTGTTCAAGGGGTATATCTTTCATTTACTGACTGGAATGGACTCAATACCGGGCATGAAACATTTCTAGGATTAGATAATTATAAAGAAATTTTTTCTGAGACAAGATTTTTATTCTCTTTCTGGAGAACAATCATATATTCTGTTCTCAACATCATCGCAATTAATTTAGTTGCATTTGGTCTTGCATTGTTAGTCACACAAAATTTAAAAGGTAAAAATGTTTACCGTGCTGGTTTCTTCCTACCTAATCTTATTGGTGGTTTAGTTCTTGGTTATATTTGGCAGTTTATCTATAACAAAGCAATCGTAAGTCTTGGTGGAGCATTTGAAACAAGTATCTTATTAGGTGGACAATCGGCTCTTTATGGATTGCTCATTGTTGTTACATGGCAATATGCTGGGTATATTATGATGATCTATATTGCAGCAATACAAAACATTCCACAAGATCTAGTAGAAGCAGCAACAATTGATGGTGCAAATGCAATTCAAAGATTAAGAGCAATAACTATGCCTCTTGTTGCTCAAGCATTTACTGTTGCAATGTTTTTAACATTAATTACATCGTTTAAACAATTTGATACAGTTGTCAGTTTAACACAAGGTGGACCATCTTTGGAATTACCATCATGGTTTGGTAGTTTGTTAGGGCTCGACTCACTTCCGGTCGTGCAATCGACCAATCTGGTCTCTATTAACATCTACAATACGGCATTTAGTAGCTATGAATTAGGTATCGGACAAGCAAAAGCGATTGTGTTCTTTGCATTCTTGCTGATTATCTCCATGGTTCAGGTTTATTTTAACAAGAAGCGGGAGGTAGAACTATAATGGAAAGACGTCGTTTTGGACTTATTCTTCTAGAAATATTTGCAATTCTATTACTTGCTTTATTTTTCTTCCCATTTCTTATGGTCATCTTAAACTCAGCAAAACCACAAGCTGAAATCATTCTTACTCCGCTTTCATTACCACAAAACTGGGTTAACCTTTGGTATAACATTGTTGAAATTCTAACAAGAAGAAATATTGATTATTTTAGATCATTCTTTAATTCAATTGTTATTACTACAACAAGTTTACTAGCAATTGGCGTTTTCAGTGCCATGGCTGCTTGGGTACTAGTTAGAACAAAAGCTAGATATTCATATTGGATTTTCATGTTGTTCTTAGCTGGCATGGTTATTCCATTTCAGGTTGTCATGTTACCACTTGTAAGATTATTACAGATTATGCGAAATGTCACAGGTATTCCATTTAAAGATACATATTATGGGGTTGTTCTTGCTTATATTGGATTTGGAGCACCACTCAGTGTCTTCTTATTTCATGGATTTATTAAGTCAATTCCAATTGATATCGAAGAAGCTGCAATTATTGATGGATGTACAAAAGCTCAAGTATTCTTTAGAGTTGTTCTTCCAATTTTAAAACCAATCTTTGTAACACTATTAGTCTTGAATGGTATGTGGATTTGGAATGACTATTTACTACCAGTTCTTGTTATTGGTTTAGGTGGAGACACGAAGACATTACCACTTGCTGTAGCAAATCTTGCTGGATTCTACGACAAGGAATGGGGTCTCATCTTAACAGCAGTGCTCATGGCAGCACTTCCAGTCTTAATTTTATTCTTCTTCGCTCAAAAGCATATCATTAAGGGTATGACATCAGGAGCTATTAAATAACATTTGATGAGTGATGACAACGTAGAGGTGTGTATGAATCAATCTGTTTTTAATAAACAAGACAATTACATACTTAAAAGAAATGGCAGAACATCTTTGGATGATTTACATACCGATGAAACCATCTTTTCTTTAGCAAATGGTATTTTGGGAACAAGAGGTCATTTTACTGAAGGATATGGGATTGATGATTATCCACAGACGCTTCAAAATGGATTTTATAATATATATCCGTTCAAGTATGAAGAGAACTATAAACAATTTCCTCAAGAAGGACAAACTATTGTTTTAATACCTGATGCTTCCTATGTAAAAATAGAAACTGATCAGGAAGCAATTGATTTAAACCATTGTGAATTGATTGATTTGGAAAGAACTTATGACATGAAAAAGGGCTTTTCGCAAAGAAAAGCACTTTATAGAACACCTTTGGGATATGAGTTCACCATTCATGAAGATAAATTAGTTGTAAGCAAAAGACAGATCATTGTTGTTAGATTAACGATTGAAACAACGAATTACTCTGGGAATATCAAACTTACTTCATATCTTAGAATGCCACCTAGCAGTTTGAAAGAGGTTAAAGATCCAAGACTGCCACAAGTCAGAAAACATTTAGATTTTATTGATACTGAAATTAGAGATGATTGTGCAATTCTAAGAGCTAAGACAACTAAAACTCAGCTTTTTGTACAAGCAGCAATGACTCATGATATTCCATTTGTATACAAAGATGGCGATCAAAGTGCCATTGGAACATTCCAAAATTTTATATCAAAAGAACAACCTTTAACATTTTCTAAATATCAGATCTACACAACAACATTGACAGATGCTGACTTAGGTCAATCGATGGATGACATGTTAGATACAGTTGTTTCATTTGATGAATATTTAGTGGATGAAATTTTGATTCGAGAACGTTTTTGGCAACAGGGAGACATTCAAATATCAGATAAAGATTTAGAAAGAGCATTACTTTATAACACATACCAACTCAATCAAAGTGCTGGTCTCAATCGGAAGATGCATATTTCAGCAAAAGGCATTAGTGGAGAAGGTTATGAAGGTCATTATTTTTGGGATACAGAAGCGTATATGTTACCGTATTTCATTTTGACACAACCTAAAAAAGCAAAAGATTTACTGCTTTATCGTTATGACACACTCAATGAATCAAGACTAGAAGCAAGAAATCTAGGTGTGAATCGAGGAGCTAAAATAGCTTGGAGAACCATCAATGGTAATGAGTCTTCCCCTTATTTTCCAGCTGGGAGTGCTCAAATCCATATTAATAGTGATATTGCTTTAGCAATTATGAATTACTATTATGCAACATTAGATGATCAGTTCATGAAAGATTACGGTATAGAGATGCTTTTAGAAACAGCAGTGTTTCTCTTAGATTATGGTCATTTTAAAGAAGGCAAGTTTCACCTGGATTCAGTAACTGGTCCAGATGAATATACAGCAATCGTCAATGACAATTATTATACAAATTCAATGGCTAAAAAACATTTTCAATTTACTCATGATTACGTCATTGAGCATCAAGAAGAACTACAAAACTTATTGAATAAACTAGAAATTGATCATCAAACATTAGAAAATCTTAAATTAGCAGCAAAAGGTATGACCTTACTTATTGATGAGCATAAAAAAATCATTAAACAAGATGCAACCTTCATGGAAAAAGCTGAATTGGATATTGAATCAATACCTAAAAATCACTTTCCGTTATTGCTCAATTATCATCCGTTATACATTTATAAACATCAAGTACTTAAGCAAGCGGATGCAGTCTTATCAATGGTATTTCTTGGTGAGAGTGATCTGGAAATATATCGTAATACCTTTGAGTACTATCTAAAAAGAACAACACATGATTCAAGTCTATCAAAGTGTATTTATGGTATAGCTGCCTATCATTTAGGCCAAGATGAATTGGCGTATCAATATTTCAAAAAGGTCGCTTTACTAGATTTAGAAAACTATCAAAGACATACGCAACATGGGCTTCATGCTGCGAATCTTGGTGGTAGTTACCTGATGTTAGCATATGGTTTATTTGGTATTAGAATGGATGAGGTATTAACAATTAATCCCGCCTCTCAAAGCCAGATCAAACAAGCAGAAATATCAATCAATTATCAAGGATCAAAGATACATTTAAGTTTAAAGAATCAAGTATTGCACCTTGTAACCGATTTACCCATTAAACTCAAGGTTTATGGAGAAATGATAACGGTTGATAAGGTATATGAAATTGGAGTCAAAATTTGACTATATAGAAGAGTTCAATTTTTTACAAATAAAAGGAGGAGAAAAAATTGAAAAAATTAGTATTTTTACTAGCAGCTGGTATTGTAGCTTTATCATTAGCTTCATGTACACCAGAGGCAGAAGCACTAGTCATATTCCAAAATAAAGTGGAAATTGATGAAGTGTTGAACACTTATGCACAGGCTTGGTCAGACGAAACTGGTATTCCAGTAGAAGTTAAAACTTGCGGCGGCGACACTTGCGCTTATGGTACTCAAATTCTTGCTGAATTCCAAGCAGATAAACAACCTGATATCTTCGTTATTGAAGGTATGGGCGGATACAATGTCTATGCAGACAAGATTTTAGATTTAACAGGCGAAGCATGGGCAGCTGATACAGATCTTGAATTCAAAGCTGACGGCGTTACTTATGGTTTCCCAGTAGCAGTTGAAGGTTGGGGTATGGCTTATAATGAAGATATTCTAACTGCAGCATTCGCACTTGAAGGCGATGGACGTACAATTGACAGCCTAAAGAGTGTATCACAAGCAGAATATGCAGAAGTATTTGCAGTAGTTCAAGCTTATTATGATGCTAATGCTAGTACGATGGGCGATTATGCAGTCGTTTCTATGGCAGCTGGTGCTGGTATGGAATGGGTTACTGGTCTTCATAACTTCAATGGTTATCTATCAGCAGGTCTTGCTTATTCAGACAATTCAGTTATTGACGATGTCAATGCAGGTATCGTAGATGCTACACGTCTTGATACTTATGTGGATTGGGTTGATTTATTATTTGAATATGCTGATCAAACAATTCTTACTACTGGTGGTTATGACGAACAAGTTGGCAAATTTGCTATTGGCGAAGCTGCTTTCTTACATCAAGGTAACTGGACTGATAGTTCATATGCTGATTCAACATTTGACATGGGTTATTTACCTCATGCATCAGCAGCTGGCGAAAATGATTCCATTTTCATCGGCGCACCTTCATATTATGTCGTTAATAAAGACTCAAATATGACTGTAGAAGCTAAACAATTCTTAAATGACTTAGCATCATCAGCTGAAGGTCACGATTACATGGTTAATCAAGCACACATGGTTCCTGCTTTCAATAGCGTAACTTTAGTTCCATCTACTCCACTTAGTGCAGCAGTTATGGAATGGAATCAAGCTGGTAAAGCTTATGCTTGGTGGCAAAATGATCTTCCTAGCGGATTTGGTATGGAAGTCTTAGGACCAATCTATTCCTTATATGCAGCTGGAACTTCAACAAGAGCAGAATTCGTACAACAGATTACTGATGAAATCGAAGGATTAGCTTAAGAAAAAAGAATTAAAAGTATAAAATTGAGGGTGTATTTTTACACCCTCTTTTTGTTTGCTCTTGACAAAAGTTAGGTTTCTTAGGATAATGATTATAATAGGTTATATTAAAAATATAAAATTGATCTTTTTTTGAAAAAGATGGAGTGTGACAAAATGAAAAAAGTTGTAGCGATGGGTGAACTACTCATTGATTTTATACCTAAACAAAAAGGTGTTTCTTTATCGGATGTAACTGAATTTACGAGAATGCCTGGTGGTGCTCCAGCAAATGTCGTTGCTACGGTCTCTAAACTAGGGGGTCATAGTGGTTTTATAGGCCAAGTAGGCAAGGATGCATTTGGTGATTTCTTGATTGACACCCTCAATAAAGTGAATGTTGATACAACATTTTTATATCAATCAGATCTAGCAAAAACTGCTTTAGCATTTGTATCACTTAAGCTGGATGGTCAAAGGGAATTCATTTTTTATCGTGAGCCTAGTGCTGATCAACTTTTCACTTCAGCTCAACTTAATCCAGAAGCTTTAGATCATGTCATTTTCCATTTTTGCTCAGTCAGCCTATCCGAGCATCCAGTCAAACAAGCACATCTTGATGCAATCCATATTGTTAAAAAACAAGGTGGGTTTGTTAGTTTTGATCCGAATATTAGATTGTCTTTATTCAAGGATCACCAAGCATATAAAGAAGTTATTAAAACGGTTATCCCTTATGCCGATTTACTAAAAATTTCTGATGATGAACTTGAATTTATTACAGGAATCAAAGATCCTAGCAAAGCAATTCAATCCTTATTTATTGGTGATGTAAAATCGATTATTTTAACCAAAGGTTCTCAAGGTGTTGAATGCTTTACGAAGACAAATCATTATTATGTTCCTGGTGTTAAAGTTGATGTAAAAGATACAACAGGAGCAGGGGATGCTTTCATTGGAGCATTCCTTTACCAATTATCAAAAGATGAAATTACAAAAGATAATCAAGATGAAAAGTATATTCAATATTTAAAATTCGCAAACGCAGCAGCTGCATTAACGACAACTAAATTTGGGGCGATCAGCGCTTTACCAAGTCTTTTGGAGATCAATGAACTCATTTCTAAATAAAATTTTTGATCTAAAAGTACGAAGGAGAAAACAAAGAAACGTTGACTCCTTTTTTTTACCTTGCTTGATAAATAAACTTTCGCTTTGATCATTAATTGTTATTTTGTCAATATAAGCAGCGTATCATGAGATTTCTTATATTGCAGGGCGAAAATTAGTTGTTCCTTGCTTGATAAATAAACTTTCGCTTTGATCATTAATTGTTATTTTGTCAATATAAGCAGCGTATCATGAGATTTCTTATATTGCAGGGCGAAAATTAGTTGTTTTTTTATTCAATTATGATATGATTAAATTGTAAT
>JAHISX010000057.1 GCA_018817915.1 Bacillota bacterium | reverse complement strand
CTTTGCATAGGTAGTTGATCTCCTTATATGTGATGTTCGCACATTCATTATAACACGGGATTAACTACTCTTTTTATTATCTTAAAGAGTATAAAAATATGAAGAAAAGTAGGTCAAAAAAATCAATTTTTGACACTACCTCTTTAACTTGGGGGTTACAAAATGAAGAAAATATTCAAAGTATTTGTTTTACTGGTTTTAGGATTTATCCTCGTCTCATGTGACAACAACGAAATTGCTGTTGAAAAAGTCATCAATTTTGATTCAAATGGTGGTAGCCAAGTATATGCGATTATTCATTCTAGCGATTTGGTTGGTACCTTACCAGAAGATCCTTCTAAGGATGGCTATACTTTTGCAGGATGGTATCTAGATGATGAAGCATTTCAAAATCCACTTGACCTTTCTTCTTTTGATCTATCAGAATTGACAGGAGACATCATTGTTTATGCAAAGTGGAATATTAATCAATATTCTATATCGTTTGATTCAAATGGTGGTACTGATGTTGCTGAAATTACTCAGGATTATAATTCTTTAGTGAGTGCACCAAATGATCCTGAGAAGGAAGATTTCATATTTGGCGGATGGTATATCGATCCCGAATTCACTACTTTATATCAATTTGATCACATCGCATCAAATGATATAACTCTTTATGCAAAGTGGCAGGATAGTATATTTACCTTCACTTTAAATGAAAACGATGAAGCAACAATTACCGGAATCACACCAGATACCATTGACACTTATCTTGAAGTTCCTGCAACCGTCAGTGGTTATCCAGTTATCAGCGTTGCATTAGGAACATTTGATAACCATACGAATATAGAAATACTTAATTTGCCTAATTCTATTGAAACTTTGCCGATGGCATTACTCAAAAATCTTTCTCAACTTGAAACATTATATATTCCTTTTGTTGGTGAAGATAGAAATGCAACAGGTGCTAGAGCAATGTTATCTTATTTATTTTGTGATGAGGAAATAACTAGTTTTATTGACGTTGAAAGAAGAAACCTCTATATTACGAGTCACTTAACTACTGTTTTTGTTACAGATGCTACAACGATTCCCAGCATGGCTTTTTCAGGAGTTAGTTTAGATTTTGTAGGTTTATATGAAGGACTTACTACCATTGAACAATGGGCATTTTCAAGTTACAATGGTATTCAATCGATTTATATTCCTGCATCAGTTACTAATATTAGTCCTACAGCTTTTATGAATAATGAAAATTTTGTAAGTATCTATGTTTCGCCAGACAATCCTATGTATTTAAGTACAATTTTCGATCATGCACTATATAATAAAGATCGCACAAAAATAGTTATGTATCCTGGTGGTATCCCAGAAGTACAGTTTACCATTCCTGAAGGTATTACAGAAATTGGTGATTTTGCATTCTTTGGTTCACAACTATCTAGAATCGTCATCCCAGCCAGTGTTGAAGTTATAGGTATGAATGCTTTTGAAAATTCCGTTCACTTGATCAGTGTAACTTTTGAATCAAATAGCCAGTTAACGAGCATAGCTGAAGGCACATTCTTTGGAACAAATATCATTCAAATTGAGATACCATCAAATGTTACAACAATTGGACATTATGCTTTTTCTAACAATAGAAACCTTGAATCTGTTACATTTGAAATGAATTCGCAAATCACAACAATTGAAGATTTTGCATTTGAATTTTGCAATAGTCTTGGAAGTATTATCATTCCTTTATCAGTTACAACAATGGGTATGGAAGTCTTCTTTGAAATCAGAGAAATTACGATTTATGTTGAAGCCACTGTAAAACCTGAAGGATGGAATAGTTCATGGAGTTCTGATGGAACTGTTGTTTGGGGTTACACAAACGATTGATTAATAAAATAAAAATCCACGCCTTCAAGACGTGGTTTTTCTCCTACGCCTACAAGGCTAGCTACTGGCGACCCCCATTTGAGGGTCTTTTTATTTGCCCAATTGCCTTTGTCACCCTTACTTACCCGTAAACGGGTCTTTATACT
>JAHISX010000056.1 GCA_018817915.1 Bacillota bacterium | reverse complement strand
ATGGCGGAGTAATAGGGATTTGAACCCTAGCACCGGTTTCCCAGCCTACACCCTTAGCAGGGGCGCCTCTTAAGCCACTTGAGTATTACTCCGGCAACCATCATTTACGCTTTCGCGCCTATATAGAATAGCGTATTTTTGTAATAAAGTCAACCTATTTCATTCAATTAACTTTGTTATATCAACTCTTTTATGATTGAATATTATCCTTTAACATAGTCAATCCAACCTTACCTCTATTCAAATCTATATTCAAAACATAAACCTTAACAATATCACCCACATTTAAGACATCCTTTGGATGCTTAATGTAGTGCTTAGCAATCTTTGAAATATGCAACAATCCATCTTCTTTAAGTCCTACATCAATAAATGCACCAAAGTCAACGACATTTCTTACTGTACCCTCTAATTCCATACCAATACTTAAGTCATCAATCTTTAAAATATCACTTCTAAGGAGTGGTTGAGCAAATTGGTCTCTAGGGTCTCTTAGTGGGGCGATGAACGCATCTAAGATATCATCTAATGTATATTTATCCACATTTAACTCTTCTCTTAGTTTTGCTCTATCAATGGTTGATACTGCATCTTTAACAATATCTTTCCCAAACATAGGACCTGTGATATTAAACATCTTCATGATCTTTTTAGCTGTAGCATATGACTCAGGATGAACTGCAGTCATATCAAGCGCTTCATCACCATCAGGGATTCTTAAGAATCCAGCAGCTTGTTCAAATGTTTTCGCTCCTAATTTAGGAACGCCCATAATATCTTTTCTATTGCTAAATTTACCCAACTTATCTCTATACTTCACAATATTTTCAGCACTACTCTTATTTAGTCCTGATACATACATTAGTAATGCTTTAGATGCTGTGTTGATATTGACACCAACTTGGTTAACCGCTTGTGTCACCACGAAGTTTAAGGATTCATTTAACTTTTTAGGTGTAACATCGTGTTGGTATTGACCAACACCAATGCTTTTAGGATCAATTTTAACAAGTTCTGATAAAGGATCTTGTAGTCTTCTTGCAATCGATGCTGCTGATCTTTCTTCAACAGAAAAATCAGGAAACTCTTCTCTAGCAAGTTCACTCGCAGAATAGACGGATGCTCCTGCTTCATTCACAATGACGTATTGTGCTTTAAGTCCTGTTGTTTTAAGGAGCGTAGCAACAAAGCTTTCAGTCTCTCTACTTGCTGTGCCATTACCAATCGCAATCAATTCAACTTTATATTTCTTAATTAATAATAATAAATCTCTTTGAGATTCTTGAATTTGCTTATCACTAATGCTACCACCCATTGTTTTTTCATGAGGATAGATGACGCCTTTTTCTAAGACTGTACCTTGTTCATTAACAACAGATAGTTTACAACCCGTTCTAAATGCAGGATCAATGCCTAAAATGACTTTACCCTTAAGGGGTGGTTGAAGTAATAACTTTTGAAGGTTAACTGCGAATATTTCAATTGCTTGTTCTTCGCCTTTTTCAGTGAGTTCGCTTCTAACTTCTCTTTCCAGACTTGGATAGATCAGTCTCTTTAATGAATCTTCAATAGCACTCTTTAAAATAGGTGCTGCAGTCGAGTTTTCTCTCTTAATGACTTTTCTTTCTAAATAATATGTCATTCTTTCTTTATCTAAATCAATTTTAACAGTTATGACCTTTTCATTTTCTGCACGATTAATCGCTAAAATGCGGTGAGGTCTTATTTTATTGACCGCTTCGCTATATTCATAATACATCTCATAAACTTTGCGTTCATCAGGTGCATTCTTTTTAACACTTGTTACTACCATACCATGATTAACCATTTCAGTTCTGAGTGATTTTCTGTAATTCGCATCATCAGAGATCATTTCAGCGATAATATACTTAGCGCCTTCAATCGCTTCATCTTCCGTAGCAACCATATCATTTAAATACTTTCTTGCTTCTTCTTTAACATCTTCATATGGAAACATCAATAACCAATTTGCGAAAGGTTCAAGTCCTTTAGCAACTGCTTCGGTTGCTTTTGTCTTTTTCTTTTCCTTAAATGGACGGTATAAGTCTTCGACTTCTACCAATTTTTTTGCACTTAATATTTCTGCTTTTAAATCATCTGTTAACATACCCTTTTCATCAATTAAGCGTATAACAGCTTCTTTTCTATCAAGTAAATTATTGGCATATTCCCATTGTTTGAAGATTTCATTGATCTGTTCTTCATCCAATCCGCCAGTAGCTTCTTTACGATATCTCGCAATAAAGGGAATCGTGTTACCTTCATCTAAAAGATTCAAGACTGAAACGACCTGTTTTTCACCAATTGATAATGCTTTTTTAATTTCTATAATGATTTGTTCGTTCATGTTGTTCTCCTTCATATAGCACAAAAGGGCAATGCCCTTTCGTTAATTTTATTCATTAGAGTTTATTGATTTCAATAAGTATGTCGCTTACGCGTACTTCCAATTGGAATGATTGAGCATTGATATCGAAGATTAAGAACATATTATCTCTTTCGCTATCTAAGTTTAAATGTGTAAGTGCAGCTGATGTAAATAGGTTTGCACTATCTGTTAAATCTAGATCAACGAATAGAAAAGCCATACTTTCAAAATCAGTAATACCTTCAATCGCTGCCTTAATATCTAAATCAACATCACTACTTCTATAAAAATAGACATAAATGAAATCATTTGAATTGATGACTGCTCTTAAATCTACATAATCATCTTTTCCATCAAAGTAGCTAAAATCTCCAAATACGCCATATTCATCTTCTTGTGTCAAATAAGTTAAATCTGTTGAAGTGACATGTAAGTAATCTTCATAAGGTACAACCTCTTCTTCAACCATAAAATGTTGAATGAGAAGAACAATACCTGCAACAACAAATGTTAAGACGATGACCCACATACCAATTCTGAAAAATAGTAATTCATTTTTTGTTGGTTCTCTCTTTGGAACAACTTTCTTGTTGTTTTTGTTGGAGACATCTTTATTTTGTTTGACATTTCCTTTATTTTTACTGCTACTATTTGTTTTACTTGAACTTGCTTGGACTCTTGCCATAGTGTCACTTCCTTATCATAAAGAATTATACCGAAAACCCTCAAAAAATACAACATAATGGGGAAATATGTTAAAGCTTTTCTATCATCACGTAAGCAATTGCCTGTTGATCTGTATGTGTTATGCTGATATGGATGATTTCTTGATCCTTAAAATAATCTGTTTTAACATACGGACGCCCATTTTCTTGATTAAGAATTGAGAAATCCGTGTAATTGGTGAACCCTGTACCTTTGCTAATTGCTTTGAAGATTGCTTCCTTTGCTGCAAACCTTCCCCCTAAATAAGAGAGTTTAACATTTTCAGCAGTTATTTTTGAATAAACTTCTTTTTCTTCATCAGATAAAATTCGATCAATAAAACGTTTAGTTGCTAATTTCTCCATCCGATTTAAATCTACCAAATCAATGCCTATACCTAAAATCATGATGTTCGGCCCTCCTTGATTTGTTCAGCAAGCTGTCTGATTTTAATCAACCGATGGTTTAATCCTGATTTACTAATGGATTCACCATAGCGCTCTTCATAAAAAACAGTTAAATCAGCAAGACTAGATTCAAAATATTCTTTTCTTAAATTCATGACCATCTTCATTTTTTCATCAATATGATGCTCAGGTATAAATTTTTCTATCGTCTCAATATCTTGAAGTTGTTCGTTTGCTGCAATAAACACTTTCTTTTCATTTGCAATCTCACAGTTCATGACGCGATTGATGGAATTATTAAAATCTCTTTTGATTCTAATGTCTTCAAATTGAAATAATGAATTTTGTGCGCCAGCAACCTGTAAGAAATTACTGATATGCTCAGCATCCTTTAAGTATACAATAAAACCTTGTCTTCTATTGGTAATCTTTGCATTTAAATCAAAATAGTTCATTAATTGCTGAATGAAAACTATTTGTTCTGAGCTCTTAGAAAAGATTTCTAAGTGATACTCTGCAGTCTTTGGATGATTGACAGATCCACTTGAAAGAAAAGCTGCTCTTAGATAAGCTCTTTTAGCTTCAGGTGATTGTGTTGTCAGTTCCTGATTCTCAATCGGATTATCAAACATACCGTGTTCGTTAATGATATCTTCAACCTTGGATTGAATTCTAATAATCACAGTTTGTCTTTGTTTGAGTTTATTTTGCTTTTGAGTAATAAGACTCGTATCTGCTTGATAAAGCGTTCTTACCAACTGTAAAAACCGTCTAGCAACGGTTGGATTGTTCGTTTTGAAATCTAGCATTTTCAGCTTGCTTTCAATATGAAAATCTGTGTTGAGGTTTAGGAATGCTGAAAACTCAGCTAGTTGTTCCTCAAGCTCAACAGGAACAGTAACAAGTTCCTCTTTTACAGTTCTTGCAAACGACATATTACTCCCAAGTTTCCAAATATCTTAAACTATTTTGAGCAGCGATTGCACCATCAGCAGTTGCGGTAACAACCTGTCTGATTTGTTTAACGATAACATCACCTGCTGCGTATACACCTGGTACCTTTGTTTCCATCTTTTCATTTGCTTCAATATATCCGTATTTATTTGCAATGCCTAAATCCTTAACCATATCAGTTACAGGAATTAAACCAACATATTCGAACACACCATCACACATGATGGTTTCTTCTTCATTCTTTTCATTCTTAAGTACAACACCAGTTAATCCTTGATCATCCATTAAGAACTTTTTAACAACTGTGCTATATCTAAAATCAACATTCTTTTGACTTCTTAAGATGTCTTGAGCTTTAGGATCTGCTGTAAGATCAGCTAGATTTTGAACCACAGTAACATGTGTTGCTAAAGTGGATAGATAAGATGCTTCTTCAACAGCACTGTTTCCACCACCGATGACGACAACTTTTCTATCCTTGTATAAAGGACCATCACAAATTGCACACCAGCTGATACCATTCATCGCTAGAGCATCTTCGTTTTCAACACCTAGTCTTCTTGGTACATTACCTGTAGCTACTATAACAACTTTTGATTCATAAACACCATTTGGTGTTGTAAGTTTTTTTATTTTACCAACTACTTCTACTTTTGTAACTTCATCATAAATGACTTCGACACCTAAATCATATGCATGATCAATCATCATGGTAGCAAGTTCATAACCTGCAACTTTTTTAGCACCTGTATAATTTTCAATTTCATTATATTTTGATAATTGGCCACCTGGAGTGTCCCTTTCAAACATAGCAACCTTTAGGTTTGCTCTTTTTGCATAAATGCCTGCAGTAATCCCTGCAGGACCTGTTCCAATAATTAATACATCATATAACATTTTAATTTCTCCTTAAACGATATCTTTTAAATTGATTAATTCATCAATAACAAACTCTGGTCTTTCTAATAACATTTCTTTCAAACGGTGACTATAGGTCACAGCACATGCTGATATACCTGCTTTTTTAGCAGCTACCATATCATTTTCATGATCACCTATATAAATTGTCGATTTGGGTTTCGCACCAAATAGGTTCAACGCCTTCAATAATGGCTCTGGATTTGGCTTATGGGCTTCTGAATCCTCATAACCAATCAGTCCATCAACATATTGTAATAAGCCTGTAAGCTCAAGGTGGTAGGTTGCTACATGTCTCATCTTTGATGTGACAACACCAACTATACATCCTTTTTTCTTTAAATATGCCATGGTTTCTGCTGCACCTGGATATGCTTTAAGTCCTTCTTCTATCTTTTGATTCGAAACTGTACGGTAGTAATCAACCATTTCATCGACTTGCTCTTTTGAATCTGAGTAAAAAGCAAATGTTGTATAGAGCGTATGCCCTAACATATTGGTTAATTCTGTCTCTGAGAGTTCAATTGAAGGGAAGAACTTCTTAAAAGTTAAAACAAACGTTTCTAAAATAATTTCAGTCGACTCTATAAGTGTACCATCAAGATCAAACAGTATGGTCTTCATTAGCAACTGCTCCAGTCTCTTCTTCAACAAACATATCTACATAATAAGGTTGGTCTTTAATGAATCGTTTCTTAGCAAATATAATAATTAAACCACCTAGCATAAATAAAGTTAGGGATAACACAACATTGGTAGGTAATCCAAACATGCGAAGTGCATCTCCTGGATCTCCTCCAACTCTTAATGGTTCAATAATTGCACCGCGGCCAAAACCATACCAAATTAAATAGAAAGCAAATAAGTCGCCAACCTTCAAAATTCTCTTTCTTCTAATAATAAGTAATCCTACAAGCCCAACAAAATTCCATAAACTTTCATATAAGAATGTTGGATGATGGTATGCACCAGCAATAAACATTTGATCTTTAATGAAATTAGGAAGAATATTTAAAATGAACTGACTTTCGATGACTGGACCATATGCTTCAGCGTTCATGAAATTTCCCCAACGGCCAACAATTTGTCCTACTAGGAATCCAATGGCTAAAATATCAGCTAATAACCAAACATTCATCTTCTTAATTCTTGTATAAATAATAACGAAGATGGTTGCTGTAATAACAGCACCATGAATAGATAAACCACCACCATGCACATTAATTAAATCCAAGAATGTATTATAACTTGGTTCTGGGTCGAATATAACATAATAAAGTCTAGATCCTACAATAGAAAGTGGAACAGCCCATAAAAGCGCATCAAATAATAAATCTGTATTCCATCCTATTTTTTTAAACTCTAAATATGCGAGATATGCACCCATAATCAATCCCGAAAGAATGAATACAGCATACCAAGCAATTTGAATGGGTATATCGTTTGTTCCAAGTGTTATTGTTCCAAAATCAATTGCAATATTGTTATATGGAACTCCAGTTTGAGGAATAACTGCAAGCATGATGAGTGCAATGACAGCAAGAATCAATCCTCCATAGGTGTAAAATGCCTTCCTGTTTTTCTTTATGAAATCAATAATCATCATCTTCATCCTTTCTCATACCACTCGCTTTAAGTGCTACTGCCTTGGTGAGTTCTAATGCTGCATCGTAGCCTAGATACTTTAATTTTTGATTCATTGCTGCACTTTCAACAAGTGTTGCAACGTTTCTACCTGGTAATACAGGAATTGTAATCTTAGCAATCTCAGTATTAAATATTTTAATAGAATCCGTTTCAATACCTAAACGGTCATAATGTTTGCCTTCTTCCCATTGTTCAAGCTCAACGACCAATCGGATCTTTTTATTTTCCCGATATGCTCCTGCTCCAAACATGGAAACAACATCAACAATACCAATACCTCTAACTTCAATAAACTTTTCTAATATCTTAGGTGCACTACCTACTAAAACACCAGGTGCCGCTTCAAAGATATCTACACGATCATCACTAATTAAGATATGTCCACGTTTGATCAGCTCAAGTGCAGTTTCGCTTTTACCAATACCACTCTTTCCTGTAATCATCGTTCCCATCCCATGAATATCAAGTAAGACGCCATGTACACTTGTTCTTGGTGCTAATCTAGAATGTAGATATGCATAGAGTTGTCCACTTAAAGGCGTCGTTCTTATCTTACTCTTCATGACAGCAACATCATAAACAGTTCCAAATTCAATAATGAAGTCTTCGACATCAACATTGATTGAAAAAATAACTCCAGGAGGACATTTTTTAAAGATTGCTTCAATTCGATCTTTTCGAACTTGAGCATCTAAAAGATTCATAAAATGAGATTCTTTAGATCCAATTAAGACAATGCGATCATTATCGAAAAAATCAAGGAACCCTGCAAGTTCAACACCGGGTCTAGATAACATTTCCGATTTGACTTCTCTTTCAAGTGATTTTTGATCAGATAATAACTCTAAATCCATATCTTTAATCACATGTTTAATTTTTAGTTTCACTTATGCTTACCTCCAAATAGGATGAGTCTTTCTTTATATAACCATTTCCGAATATAATTCGACAAAATAACTCTCAAAATTGAAAATATAAATGCAAATATAAATAGATGCTCAATGCCGTTAAACTCAAATCCATTTTGAACAATCAAATCAACAATATACAAAATAACGATTTGAACTAAGACCGAGAATATACCCATGCTAAGTATCATGAGTCTGGTTAAGTACTTGAACAAAAGAATCTTAACGAAATTTTCAATTAATGTTAGTAAGATAATCGCTAATACATAACCAGGAAAAGTAATATCAATTAAAGGTTGCTTAATACCTGCTGCCAATCCCAATACGACCGCTGATATCAAAAAGTTAATTCCAAATGACAACAGCAAATGAATTAAATAATTTCTGTGCAATAAAAATCCCAGGCTTAACGGAACACCTTTTTTTCCTTTTGTTCTCTTCAGTTCTTCTAAAAGTGCTAGAAGTTCTTCTTCAGTAGGTTTCTTTGGATCTTTATGATCTTTATTGTTTGAGCTCATAGGACATCCCCCTAACATTTTTTATTATATCAAAAATAGTTAAATTTTTGTTATTTTAATACTTTCTTTAAATACTGACCAGTATAGCTTTCTTTAACCTGAGCTACCTCTTCTGGTGTACCAAGAGCAACGATTTGTCCCCCTGCATCTCCACCTTCAGGTCCCAAGTCAATGATATGGTCGGCATTCTTAATGATATCTAAATTATGTTCAATGACAACCATGGTTGCTCCTTCATCAACAATTCGGTGCAATACCTCCAACAATCTCTTTACATCGTCTGTATGTAGACCTGTAGTAGGTTCATCTAAAATGTAGATAGATGATTTCGTAATCTTACGATAGAGTTCACTTGCAAGTTTTACACGTTGTGCTTCACCACCAGATAGAGTTGTTGCTGATTGTCCTAAAGTAATATAGTCTAGTCCAACATCATAAATGGTTTGTAATTTTTGATGTATCTTAGGATGATTCTCAAAGAATCCTAAAGCATCATCTATTGTCATATCTAATACATCTGCAATATGTTTACCTTTATATTTGATTTGAAGTGTTTCGTGATTATATCTCTTGCCATGACAAACCTCACAGGGTACATAAACATCAGGTAAGAAATGCATTGAAATCTTTTTAAGTCCATCACCTCCGCAAGCTTCACATCTTCCGCCTCTGACATTGAAAGAAAATCTTCCTTTTTTATATCCTCTAGCTTTAGCTTCATTGGTTTGAGCATAAAGATCGCGAATATCATCGAATACGCCAGTATACGTTGCTGGATTACTGCGAGGTGTTCTTCCTATAGGCGATTGAGAGATATCAATCACGCGATCAATGAGTTGATGATCATTAATTGCAGTATGTAATCCTGGATGTTCTTTTGTCTTATAGTATTTTTGTTGAAGTCCCTTCATTAAGATGTCATTAACTAATGTTGATTTTCCTGAACCAGAAACACCAGTAACTACGGTTAACTTCTCAAGAGGAAAAGCAACACTGATATCTTTAAGGTTATGTTCTCTAGCACCCATGATGAGGATATCTTGTCCATTACCTTCTCTTCTTTTCTTAGGCACCTCAACTTTTTCAATGCCTTTTAAGTAACGACCTGTAATACTATTTGGATTATCCATGACTTCTTGTGGTGTACCAGCTGCAACCACTAAACCACCATGCTTGCCTGCACCTGGACCGATATCAATTAAATAATCACTTGAGAGCATCGTTTCGTGATCGTGTTCAACGACCACAAGTGTATTGCCTAAGTCTCTCATCTTCTTTAATGTTTCAATTAATTTAGCATTATCTTTTTGGTGTAGTCCAATTGATGGTTCATCTAGAACGTAGAGAACCCCAGTAAGCTTAGATCCTATTTGAGTAGCAAGTCTAATACGTTGTGCTTCTCCTCCAGATAAAGTGCCAGCCTGTCTGGCTAGTGTCAAATATCCTAAGCCAACATCCTGTAAGAATGTGAGTCTTGCTATAATTTCTTGAAGTGCAAGTCTCGCAATTTGTTGTTGTTCTTTATTCAGTTCAACATGAGATAAAAAAGATATTGTTTCATCAATAGAAAGTCTTGTTAATTGATCTAAATTCTTTCCACCAACTCTAACAGATAATGCTGCTTCATTTAATCTAGCCCCGTGACACACAGGACATTCTGATTCCGTCATGAAATTTTCAATCCATGTCCTAATCCATTCACTCGTTGTTTCTCTATATCTTCTCGTTAGGTTTGTTATTAACCCTTCATAGTAATCAACTTTTTCATGAATACGGCCTGATGAAGACCTTAAACGATAATGTATCTTATCGGGTGAACCATAGTAGATCATCTTAAGCTGATCTTGCGTCAACTCTGACATCGCAACATTCATATCAATGCCATAATGCTTGCATAACTCTTCAAGCATCAGTGAACTTAAGTTATTATCATCGTTATTTTTATATGGTAATAAACCACCTTCATTTAAACTTTTAGAAAGATCAGTCACTAATCCTTCAGTGACTTCTAGCTTTAATCCTAACCCATTACAATATGGACATGCACCAATTGGTGTATTAAAAGAAAATAATCTAGGTTCTAAATCAGGGATGGAAAAATCAGAATCAGAACACGAATAATTTTGACTAAAATTAAGCATTGTCACATCATCAACCAATACTCTTGTTTTACCTCCAGCAAGTTTTGCTGCAAGTTCCAATGCATCATATAGTCTACTTCTTAAACCGTCTTTGATGATGAGTCGATCAATAATCAAAAAGAAATCATGATTTTTATTTTTATCTAGCTCAGGCATTTCATCTAACAAAATACTCTGTCCATCAACATATGCTCTTGTAAAACCTTCTTTTAAATATTGTTCGGCTAACTTCTTATGTGTCCCTTTTTGTCTTTCAATGACTGGTGATAAAACTAGTATTCTAGAACCCTCTTTAAGATTCAAAACACGAACAGTCATTTCTTCAATCGATTGTTTTGCCAAAGGTTCATCACTACCTGGGCAATAAGGAATACCAACTCGTGCATACAGTAGTCTTAAGTAATCATAGACTTCAGTCACTGTCCCTACGGTTGATCTAGGATTATTTGATGTCGTTTTTTGGTCAATACTAATCGATGGAGATAATCCATCAATACGATCGACATCCGGTTTCTCAAAGTTACCTAAAAACTGTCTTGCATAAGCACTTAAAGATTCCATATATCTTCTTTGGCCTTCTTGATAGAGTGTATCAAAGGCTAAAGAAGATTTCCCACTACCAGAAATACCTGTCATGACAACAAGCTTATTCTTTGGGATATCTATATCAATATTTTGTAAATTATTCTCTCTGGCACCATGTACCTTAATATAATCCATCAACCATTACCTTAAAGGTTTGTTCATCAATGACTTTGACGCCCAACTCATTTGCTTTCTTTAATTTTGATCCTGCATCTTCACCAGCAACAACAAAATCAGTTTTTGAACTGACTGAAGAACTGACTTTTCCACCAAGTTTTTCAATTAGATCAGATGCTTGATCTCTCGTAAATATTTGTAATTTTCCTGTTAAAACGATTGTTTTATTGTTAAAGGGATGTTCTATTTGTTCACCCTTCTCATAAGTCATACAAAGTCCAAATGATTTTAATTCCTCAATAAGTTCCAAATTGATTGGATCAGCAAAATAACTGACGATGCTTTGAGCAATCATTTCTCCAATATCAGGAATACTATTGAGTTCCTCAAAAGTAGCTTTTTCAAGAAGTTCCATGGAGGGATAGTTTTTAACTAATATCTTAGCAACTTTAGCCCCGACATGTTTAATACCCAAACCAAAGATAAGCTTATCAAAAGTTTGTAATTTACTATTTTCAATAGCAACAAGCAAGTTTTCAACTTTCTTCTCACCAAAACCAGGAAGTTCTTTGAGTTCCTCTGAAAAATTCTTAAGTAAATAAATATCAGTAATCGTATTTAAATATCCCAAATCATGAAATGTTTCAACAACCTTTTCACCTAAGGTATCAATATCCATAGCAACACGACTTGAAAAATGAATTAAAATGTTAATGTTTTTACCTGGGCACGAAGGATTACTACAATAGTGATCAGCTTCACCCTCTTTTCGAATCACAGGTTTTCCACAAACAGGACATACTTCAATCATTTTAAATGGCTGTTGATGTGTACGTTTAGATAAAACCACTTCGATAACTTCAGGAATGATTTCTCCAGCTTTATGGACTAAAACTGTATCGCCTATTCTTATATCTTTTGCAACGATATAATCCTCATTATGAAGTGTAGCTCTTGCAACAGTTGATCCTGATACCAATACAGGTTCCAGTTCAGCAACAGGTGTCACAACACCAGTTCTTCCGATTTGAAAGGTAATATCAGTTAATACTGTTTCAACTTGTTCAGCTTGAAATTTATAAGCAGTTGCCCATTTAGGAAACTTAGAAGTGTATCCGATTGTAGCGTATAAATCAAATTCATTGACTTTAATCACAACACCATCTGTATCATAGGCCAAAGCTTTTCTTAATCGATCATAATCTTCAATTTGATTGATCAGCGCACCAATGCCAAAAACAAGTTGATAATTCTGATTTACTTTAAATCCAAGCTTGCTTAAATATTCAAGTGCTTCCTTTTGTGTTTTAACGTACTGTTCTGCGTTGACAATGGTATAAATAAACAAATCAAGATTTCTGCTAGCAACAACCTTTGTATCGAGTTGTCTAATGGTACCAGCGGCAGCATTTCTTGGATTAGCAAACAATGCCTCATCATTTGATAATCTTTGTCTGTTGACTTGATTGAAACTCTTGTGTGGCATATAGATTTCTCCACGAACTTCAATATCAATTGGTTCGCTCAATCTTAAAGGTAAGCTCTTAATTGTCTTAACATTCTTGGTGACATCTTCTCCAACGACACCATTGCCACGCGTTGCAGCACGAACAAATAAGCCCTTCTCATATGTTAGGCTAACTGCTAAACCATCAATTTTAAGTTCTGTCACAAAACTATAATCTGTAACAACTTTCTTAATACGTTCATCAAATTGTTGAAGCTCCTCTGAATTAAATACATTCGATAACGACATCATAGGAACCCGATGCGTAACCTTATCAAATCCAGATAAAACTACTCCACCAATTTTCTCAGTTGGTGAATCTTCGGTTTTGTACTCGGGATATTTAGCTTCAAGAGAAATAAGCTCCTTCAAAAACTGATCATATTGCTGGTCAGATATTGAAGGTGCATCCATTGTATGATAATCATAGTTTGCTTGATTTATAATCTCGATGAGTTCTGTCATTCTTTGCTTTATATCCATTAAAATCACCCAATGATATTATATCATTAATACGCTTATTTTTAATGGTTTTCACCCCACTTTCACGAATAAATTGTGAGGATGCATACGTACGGTTTTGAGCACCATGATAAACAGATGAGAAATAAAGATATTTTCTTGCTCTAGTTATCGCAACAAACATGAGTCTTCTTTCTTCATCTAATATCATTTGACTGTTTTGTTGTAACGATGGAAGGACACCTTGTTCTAATCCAATGATAATAACAGCATCAAACTCTAAGCCCTTTGCTTTGTGAATTGTCATCAGCTGCAAACTTTTTTGATGCTCTAATGGGTCATGATTTAAATAGAGCATTTCGTTTTCTAAAAGGACTTTTCTAATTTCAAAAGAACGTTCATGATTGCGAAATAAAACTGCAATCTCGCCATCGTGTTTCACTCTTTTCTTTAAGCTTTTAATTAATTCTATAATATGAATTGCTTCTTCAATCTCACTGTAAAACTTAAAGTGAAAAGTCTGGCTTTGTGATAAATCGTCTGGAATTAAATCTTTTTGGTATCTTCTATTATTTCGCTTAATTAGGCGGTTTGCATGTGTTGTGATGGTTTGATTTGAACGGTAATTGATAGATAAAGTAAACAACTTAGCTTGATAATCTTTAATAAATCTATAAATGATTTTACTGTTAGCACCTCTGAATTGATAGATGCTTTGATCTGGATCTCCAACCGCTAAAACATTTGTTTTTGAATGGATTAATTGTTTAAGCAATTCATATTGAAGGTTGTTTGTATCTTGAAATTCATCAATAAATATATAGTCAAATACAGGTGAGGATTGCTTATTCTTTATGTGTTTATAGTAGTCGATTAAAAGATCATCAAAATCTTTTAGTTTATGTTCTTTAAGGTGATTTTGATAGCTTTCATAGAGTCTAGGTTTCGATAATTTGAAGAGACTATTTTTATAAATAGATATTTCTAGTAGGTCGGTTTTAGAAAATGGAAGACTTGATTCTTCTGTCATTTCGATTGCTTGGTTATTTAATTCAATCAAATTTGAATAACAATATTGATGAAATGTGTGAATATGAACATCTGTATTTTTAGTTCGTTCTTTCATCTCAAAAGCAGCTTTCCTAGTGAATGTTATTGCCAGTATACGTTCTGGTTTAATTCCTTGGCTCATTAAATACTTCATGCGTTCAACAATGACTCTTGTCTTTCCACTTCCAGCACTTGCTAACAAAAAAAGAAAGCGTTCATTGGTATAAACAACCTTCTTTTGTTCTTCATTTAAATTCATATCATCACCCATTTTATAATAGGCAATAAACATCTATTTTACTTTCTAACTTTTCTAAGTGATGGATGGCTTTCTAAAATCTTCTTAATGCCATGTGGCATAGCAAATGCAATGGTTGCAATATCATCATCGATTCTTATGACGACTCCGCTTCCAAATACATTATGCTCAACATGGTCTCCAGTCTTAAGTAGATGCGATATTTGTTCCCCTTGATAAATTGTCTTAGGCTCATCAGCCTTGACTCGCATTTCTTGAACAAATCGAGAAGGATAGCTATATCTTATCGATCCATAGACCATACGTTGATCAGCATAACTTATATAAAGCTTTTTCTTTGCTCTTGTTATACCTACATAAGCAACTCGGCGTTCTTCTTCCATTTCTCTTGGACTCATCAGTGCTCGATCAGAAGGAAAGATATTTTCTTCCATAACAACCATAAAGACAACAGTAAATTCTAATCCTTTTACTTGGTGATAGGTTGCTAATTTAACATGATCAAAGTCATCAACATCTTGATCCATATCTGAATATAAAGCAATTTGATCAAGCTGTTGCTGCAATCTTTCTAATAAGGATCCTTCATAATAGATGTCCCCTCTTGTAAAGACAGATTGAAGTTCTTTAAGGTTATTGACTCGATCATCACTAATCTCATCACCTTCTGCTTTAAGCATATCAATATATCCAGTCTTACCCATGAGGTATGGCATGATTTGTTCTAAGTCTACCATGTCACCAAACCCTTGCTCCAAGTCAATAATTAATTTCTTAAAATCAAGCATGGATTTTTTAGCTGATGGTGTTACGGATACATAATCAATTGCTTCAAACATGGATACGCCTAATTCTTTTGCTTTAAGTTCTAGTTTCTGCAAACTAATCAGACCAATTGATCTTTTAGGCACATTGATGATGCGCTTTAAGAAAAAGTCTTGTGTGGGGTCTAAAGTCACTCTTATATAAGCAAGGGCATCCTTAATTTCTTTTCTTTCATAAAATGATATACCACCATAAATGATATAAGGAATGCCTTCTTTAATTAAAGTATCTTCAAATAATCGAGATAGTGCATTATTTCGATATAGAACTGCCATTTCATCATAAGGTATACCTAATGATTTTAATCTTTGTATTTCATTAGCGACAAAGAAGGTCTCACGATAGTCACTTTGTGCGTGATGAAAAATTGGTGCCTCTCCAACGCCTAAATTACTTTCTAGATTTTTAGCTGCTGGTCGATCAAAATTATATTGAATCAATTGATTTGCTGCTGTTAAGATTTGATTGGTTGAACGATAATTTTGTTCTAAGATGATTTGATCAGCACCAAATTCACTAATAAATAGTTTAGCATTTTCATATTTAGCGCCTCTAAAGGCATAGATACTTTGATCAGGGTCACCCACAACAAAAACATTCTTATGGACTTTACCTAAAATTTGAAGCACCTTATATTGAATTTGATCGGTATCTTGAAATTCATCGACTAAAATATGTTCAAAGTAAGTTTGATAACGATCTCTAATAGCAGGATATCCTTCTAATAGTTCTAAAATATAGAGTAATAAGTCATCAAAATCTACCAATTGATTTTCTTTTAAGTAATCTTGATACTTTTGATATATTTTTTCTTCATCTGTTCTTTCAAATCCATCCATCCTTCTGCTTTTGTATAATGAGATGAGATTCTTAAGTGCCTTGATAGAAAACATTTTAGTATCTAACCCAAGAGCCTTAATTTGCTCTTGAACAATTTTTTTACCATCATCTTCATCAATGACCGTAAAATTAGGACGATAACCATAAGGTAGTTCTGCAATGTGTCTTCTCAATATTTGCAATCCAAAAGCATGAAAAGTATAGAGCCATACGCTCATGGCATGAGGTCCTGTCATTTCAACAACACGAGTCTTCATCTCTCTTGCTGCCTTATTCGTAAATGTAACAGCAAGTATGTGTCTTGGATCTACACCATTTAAAATGAGATAGGCAATTTTAGATGTAAGTGTCTTTGTTTTACCTGTGCCTGCTCCAGCGACAACAAAAAGCGGTCCGCCTGGATGGATTACCGCTTTTAATTGCGATTCATTTAAACTCGTTAGAAAGTTCACAAAACACCAACTTTCTTATTTGTAAGAACTCTTTAATGGCACAATCTCATTGAATATAAGATGACCTTGTTTACTGTCATCATCCACATTGAAATACCCATTTCTCATGAATTGGAACTTGTCTTGTGGCTTAGCATCAATCAGTGCTGTTTCGACAACACCCTCTTTAACTGTCCATGAATTGTTATTGAAACGATCCATTAAGTCCATATCATCATTACCTTCAATCATCGGACCGAAGAAATTAAGCTTAACATTTAGACCTTGTGAAGCTTCCACATAGTGGATGGTTCCATTAGGTTTTCTTTCGTTAAACCCACTACCACTCTTTGTTTCCAGATCATAGGTTGCTAAGATTTCAATAACCTTGCCTTCTTCATCATAGATTACTTCGTTTGCTTTAATGAAATATGCATGGAATAATCTAACTTCGACTCCTAAAGCTAATCTCTTATATTTATTATTTGGTTTTTCAACAACGAAATCTTCTTGCTCAATATAGATGTGTCTAGAAAAAGGAATCTTTCTTTCTCCTAATTCTGGATTATCTTGATTGTATGCAACATCAAAATATTCAATTTGATCTTCTGGGTAATTTGTAATTGTGACTTTAAGTGGGTTAATGACAGCCATCACACGTTTTGCTTTAAGTGCTAGGTCATCTCTAAGAGCTGCTTCAAGCATGTCGTTACCTGCAGTTGAATTCACTTTAGATAAACCAGTTGAAAGAACAAAATGACGGATAGCCTCAGGTGTATAACCACGTCTTCTTAATCCTTGCAAAGTAGGCATTCTTGGGTCATCCCAACCAATAACTTTTCCTTCTTCAACGAGCTGTCTTAAATAACGTTTACTCATGACTGTATTTTCAATGCTTAAGCGACCAAATTCAATTTGTCTAGGTACTTTAGGCATTTCAGTTTCTCTGACGACCCAATCATATAAAGGACGATGATCCTCAAATTCTAGACTGCAAAGTGAATGTGTAATGCCTTCTATTGCATCTTCAAGAGGGTGAGCATAATCATACATAGGATAAATACACCATTTATTTCCGGTATTATGGTGCTCTGCATACTGAATGCGATATAAAGCAGGATCTCTTAAATTCATATTTGGAGATTCCATGTCAATCTTAGCTCTTAAGACACATTCACCTTCATTGAATTTTCCATCGCGCATATCATAGAAAAGCTTTAGATTTTCATCTATTGAACGATTTCTATATTTCGAAGGTTTACCTACGTTATTAATATTTCCTCTATCTCTACCCATTTCTTCTGGTGTTGAATCATCGACATATGCTAACCCTTTTTTGATTAGGATAACTGCACGATTAAACATTTCATCAAAATAATCCGATGCAAAGAAAACATGTTTAGGTTCATAACCTAACCAACGTATATCGTCTAAGATTGCTTTGACATAAACGTCATCTTCTTTACTTGGATTTGTATCATCATATCTAAGGTTTGTATAACCACCATATGCTAATGCACTTTCAAAATCAGTAATGATTGCTCTAGCATGTCCGATATGTAAGAATCCATTAGGCTCAGGTGGAAAACGAGTCACAATTTCCTTGTGCTTTCCACTCGCTAAATCAGATTCAATAATTGTTTTAATAAAGTTGGATTGATTTTCCATAATATTCACCTCATTGTCTTATTCATTATATGATAATTTGGTCTAAACTACAAGTTTAGAAAAAAAATCGATTGAATTTTATCAACCGATTTTATAATCATTAAATTTGGTTTATGGTAATAATCCTAAAATTTCATCTAAACTCAAATCTGTGCCTTCAAAAGCAGTTAACAAATCTTCATAAACTGCCGTCTGTTCTTCATCTGTTAAAGTATCAAATACATCAATCAAATCCTCAACTGCAGCCTGTGGATCAGCTAGTGGATCTGTAAGACTATCAATCACGTCATTCAGTGCAGTATTGAGTTCGTCAGGATATTCTGGATTATCAACAATCGCATCAAATACTTCTGTGACGACATCTTGAATGTCTCCTAAGTCTAATGTGCTATTCAACTCAACATAAAGTCTCAAGTTCTCATTAACGACTGTAACGCTTTGTAATCCCATTCCTGCTTGATTCATCTGACTATCAAAGTCTTGGAAGACGAAAGCTCCATCAACAATCAGGTCGGTATCTCCCAATAGTGATAAGATATTTCCAATATGTTCTTGAGTCAAAACAACTTCGCCTGCATTTAATTCATTTAAAACGATTCTTAAATCATTACCACTAATTTCTGGAGTGGCTGTCATCTTAATGATGGTTGGAAAAGTATTCGCTGGATTTGCAATTTCTTCAATCACCAATGGTATATTGACAATAAACACATCGTCATCCATCGTAACATATGGAACATATGCGGTCATTTGATGTAGGTCATCGAATAACGGTGCCTGCATAATGATGCCATCTGCAGTAAGTGAATCTCTCAAAAAATACTCAAACATACGGTTTAACGTAAATGCATTAAGTTCAATAAATGGATAGTCGGTTGTTGTTAGCACCGAGAAAATTAATGAACTTGCTTGTGCCTCCATTATGGATTGCAAATCTGTTTCATCAACAATCTTGTCAGCAACATCCAACATGAATGGTGTTGTATCATCTTTAAGCTTACCTAAAGCAAGATCAACATTAAATTCACCATCAGCAAATCCCACATCCAATAATTCATTTTGAGCAATAAACTGCATTAAAGAGTTTGCCATTGCTGCAGTCTGTGGATCCTCGAGTGTTGTATCAATCAATGTTTGCACATTAACCCGAATTTCTCTCGTATCTGGATCAAATGTTGCCATGCCATTGAGTTGTGCATCAATCATTTCTTGAATATCTTTCCCACTAATTTGTTTAACTGCCCAACTTGCGGTACCAAATGTCCAAGCAAGCGGTAAGCTTCCTATATTGAGTTTATCTAATTTTAAAACAATTTCCTCAGTGTCCACACTGAGTTTAAAAGTGATAAGGACAGCGGTTTTAAATGTGAAGCCTTGAACAAAAATATGAACTCCCGATTCAATTTCAACGACATCTTCCTTAAAACGAACCCATGAACCTTGGTAGCCATACATATCTTCTTTGAGCACATAATTTTTTTCATCATCGATTGCAGAATCAGATAAATAATTAGGATTCATCTCTTGAAGTTTAGATTTAAGAAGGCCATTGACATCTTGTTGTGTCAAAGTCAATCCAAGTGTAGAATCAGAATCATTACTTTGAAGGAATGTATCAACTTCATCAGAAATCATTTCAGTTAAGGTAACAGTACCTGTGCTTTGAAAATCATCAACAGGAATTGCTACATCTCTATACGTTAAAGCTAAAAAAATTGCCGGTACAGCAACAATGGACAAAATAGGTATTACGATTATCTTAAACAGAAATTTCATAAAATCACTTCCTTTATACTATTATCATATTCTAAATAACAAAAAAACACAATGTTTACGCATAATAATTCATGAAAAATAAAAATCCACGCCTTCAAGACGTGGTTTTTCTCCTACGCCTACAAGGCTAGCTACTGGCGACCCCCATTTGAGGGTCTTTTTATTTGCCCAATTGCCTTTGTCACCCTTACTTACCCGTAAACGGGTCTTTATACT
>JAHISX010000055.1 GCA_018817915.1 Bacillota bacterium | reverse complement strand
ATTACAATTTAATCATATCATAATTGAATAAAAAAACAACTAATTTTCGCCCTGCAATATAAGAAATCTCATGATACGCTGCTTATATTGACAAAATAACAATTAATGATCAAAGCGAAAGTTTATTTATCAAGCAAGGATATCGATTTGTATGCATAAAAAAAGGCATCTCTGCCTTTTATAAATATGCTTTATTGATTAAGTATAAATCTGCTAAGACGATTGCTATTGCATTTTCTAATACAATACCAGCTCTTCTTGCGATACAGACATCATGTCTTCCACCAATTTCTAGTGGATCTACTTGATCTGTTTCAAAATTAAAGGTTTGCTGTTCTTTTTTGATGCTTGATGTTGGTTTAATAAAAACTCTCACAACAAGATCATTACCATTTGAGATGCCACCAGAGGTGCCACCACTATGATTGGTCTTCGTTGTTCCTTTCGAACTAATGATTTCATCATTAAACTGGCTACCCTTTAATTGAACTCCGGAAAACCCAGTTCCAATTTCAACACCTTTAACTGCAGGAATGGAGAACATCATCTTTGCTATTTCAGCATCTATCTTATTAAAGAAAGGTTCGCCTAATCCAACGACCATATTATTTACAGTAACTTCTACAATACCACCTACTGAATCACCTTCTAGTGCTACCTTACTTAAATATTCATCCAATTTAGACATATCTTTAAGCGTTCCTACTTGAACTAATTCATGTTGAAATTCGAATGGTAGAATCATTTTAGCGATGGAACCTGCTGCAACCAAAGGCGCAGTCAGTCTACCTGAGAATCTTCCGCCTCCACGATAGTCTTGAAATCCTTTATATTTAGCGTTTGCTACAAAATCAGCATGACCTGGTCTTGGCTGTTTTTTTAAGTGTTCATAGTCTTTAGATTGAACATTTTGATTTTCAATCATCAGATGAATTGGTGATCCTGTAGAAAACCCATTAAAAACACCGGAGGTAATCTTAAAAAGATCAGCTTCTTGTCTGGGTGTTGTTCCTACTGCTCCTGGTTTTCTCAGATTCAAATCATCAGTTATCTTTTTTTCATCGATTTGAACACCTGATGGCATGCCATCAATCACGATGCCGATTGCCTCTTGATGAGATTCGCCATATAAAGTTACTTTAAATAGATTGCCATAACTATTCATCTAGTATCACTTCTTTCAATTGTTTCATTAATTGATCTGTAAGTTCAATTTCTTGATCAAACCAAATTTCTTCGCTTTTTAATGCTTGAATAATAAGCATCGATATACCGCTAATCCCTTGTTTGCTATCTTTCATGATTTGTGTTTCTAAAGGATTGTAGATTAAGTCGATAACCACTTTACCTTCAACTTCATCTTTTGTTAAAACAGAAACATTCACATTGGGATAAGTACCTATCGGTGTAGCCTGAACATAGATATCTACCATATGTGGTTTAATTTCTCCATATTCAATCACATGATTAAAGATTTTTTCTTTCGTTGCCAAGTTTCTACTCACAACCGTTACGTTTGCTCCTAAATCAATTAATGCATGATAGACAGCTTTCGCTGCTCCACCTGTACCTAGAATGTAAACATTCTTTGATCTAACATTGATTTGATTGCTTTCTAATAAACCAACAAACCCATCATAATCCGTATTATCACCATAAACGATACCATTTTTGATGTAAATGGTATTCACTGCTCCAATATTTTTTGCCTTATAGGTGAGTTCATCAAGATATGGAATGATAACCTCTTTATAAGGAATGGTGACATTAAATCCTTGATATAGACCTTCTCTAAGGTCATCTATCAAATCTTTAAGCTCATCAGCTTCAACTTCTAATAAATCATAGGTCATATCCATATGAAGCTTTTTAGCCATGAATCTATGAATCCATGGTGATTTGCTATAGCTAATATCATGACCGATTAAAGCATAACGCGCACTCATTTTTGATACGCCTTAGAAAGCTTCATAACCTCTTTAATGAATGATTCATAAAGTGGCCACAATTGATCATCATTCAATTGCTCTTTTCTTTTATTTAATAGTTCTTTTTCTCTATTTTGGTCAAGGACTGGTAGATGATTGATTTTCTTATAGTCACCTATCATTTGAGAAACAGTCATTCTATCTTTGAATAGACGCATCATTTTCTGATCGATTTCATCGATTTGTATTCTTAACTCATCAAGACTCATGAATGTCACCTCCTAGGCTTTGATAGACTTCAAAGAATTTTGGATAAGATTTGCTGACAACATCAGCATTTAAAATAGTAACTGGACCATCTGCTCGAATTGCTGCTATCGCAATTGCCATTGCGATTCTATGATCCCCAAAGGTATCAAAAGTTTGGTTTCCTTTGAGTATCTTCGTCCCTTTAACAACCATACTATCAGCTTTCATTTCAACATCAACACCAAATTTTAATAAGGTTTGATACATAGCATCCAATCGGTCTGATTCTTTAATTCTTAGACGTGATGCATTGGTAAATATTGTTGTATTTTTACTTAATGAAGCTAAAACCATTAAGATTGGTCCTAGATCAGGGATTTGACTTAAATCAATGGTGATTCCAAATGTTTCGCTTGGTTCAATAGAGTAAATACGTGATGCATCATCATATTCAATCGATCCAACCATGCTTTTTATGATATCAACAATTTTATAATCACCTTGTTTGGTTAATGGATCAAGATTGGATAATTCTATTTTTCCTCCAATGATACCGGCAACCATCCAGAAGGCTGCTTGTGAATAGTCGGCCTCAACGGTAGCTTCTATAGGTAAATACTTTTGTCCACCCTTAATATAGAAATATTGATCAACTTCTAAAATATGTATACCAAATAATCTGAGTGTATCTAATGTTAGATTGATGTATCCTCTGGATTCTAAAGGTGTTGTTATTTCTATAACTGAATCTTTATTTAATAAAGGTAAGGCAAATAATAGTCCGGTTAAGAATTGTGAACTGACATCACCTCTCATCGGATAATATCCAGCTCTAAGAGGTCCTTTGACCTCTAAAGGCAAATAAGCATCTTCTGGTCTTGTATAATGAATATTTTTTTGTTTGAATAGATCAAAATAGACATCTAAAGAACGTAAAGGTAATCTACCACTACCAGTGAATGTAACCTTTTCCTTTTGTAACAAAAGGATAGGAATCATAAATCTTAAGGTAGACCCTGATTCTTTGCAATCAATCGTTGATTGGCTAAGAATCAAATCATTTCCAATGACTTTATCACCCTCAAATTGAGTCCCTAAAGCGCTTAATGCACCTTTGGTGGCTACTAGGTCGTCAGAGTCTAAAACATTGTTAATGACACTTGTCCCATGCGCTAAACCGGATGCGATGATATATCGATGAGATAAAGATTTAGATGAGACAACAGAAACCTTACCTGTTAATGGTTTAGGTGTGATTTTTATGTTCATAGAAAATCACTTTCCTTGAGTGGAACGATTTTTGCATCTCCAATACGATCTACAATAATGAAATTGAGTCCGTTTGCTAAAAATTTCTTATCTGATTGAATTTCACGGATGTAGTCTTCCATTTTAAGTAAAGGTTCTTTAACTAAACCTCTTGCTAAAAGAAGTTCTTTAACTTCATCATATAACTCTTGTTTTGTCTCATGATATTTAATACCAACTTGAAGGGCAAATAGCATACCATAACTAATGGCTTCGCCATGTTTATAAGATTCATAATGATGTTTCTTTTCAATGGCATGCCCAAAAGTATGGCCAAAATTCAAAAACATTCTTTCTTTCTTATCATATGGATCTACTAAAACAACAGCTCGTTTTACTTGAATAGCCATCGTGATTTCTTCTTCAGTTACTAGATCATGACTTAAAAGATGGTGATAAAGCTTTTTATCACCGATGAGTCCTGCTTTAATCATTTCAGCTAGACCATTTGCATATTCTCTTTTTGAAAGAGTTTTTAAGAATTCTGGATCTATTAAGACAAATAAAGGATTGTAGAAAGATCCGACTAGATTTTTACCTTCTTCTAAATCGATACCGACCTTCCCTCCCACACTACTATCCACTTGAGCTAGTAAAGTTGTTGGAATTTGGACAAATGGTACGCCTCTGAAGATGGTTGATGCTACAAAGCCAGTTAAATCTCCAACCACACCGCCACCTAAGGCAATCAGTAAATGATTTCTTCTCATCCCTTTTTGGACAAGTTCTTTAACCACTTGATGATATGTATCTAAAGACTTAGATTTTTCTCCAGGTTTGACTACAACAAAAAACACCTTGTGAGTTACCAAAATATTTTCAATCTTTTTACCATACAATTCATAAACCGTTTCATCAGTAACGATATAGATATCATGGTAGGTATAGACATCAGCGATATACTTTGGTAAATTCAATAAACCATTTTTCTCGATGAAAATGTCATATTGAGGCATTTTAATGTATGTCAAAATCTTTCCTCTTTTCTTTTGCTTCCTTAAGATACTTCATAAGCGCATCTTTATCTTCAACTAAAATCAATTCTTTAATATATTTCATTTCTTCCATGAAATCATTCATCTTACTAACTAAGGCTTCTTTGTTTTCTAAAAACAGTTCAGTCCACATCGTTTCATTGATTTTAGCAATTCTCGTTAAATCTCTAAATGAATCTCCGGTTGCTTCTTTTGTTTCTTTTAAACGATCACTTTGCATAAGTGCAATCGCCAAAACATGTGTGAGTTGACTCGTAAAAGCGATTAGTTCATCATGTGTTTGTGAAGGTACTACTGTTATTTTACCAAAATTAAGGTTGTTTGCGATAAGTCTTAAGACTTCTTTGTCTCTTTTTTCGCTTCTTGAGCCTGTAACAATGATAAAATTGGCATTTTCAAACATCTTATAATCTTTAGAATCATATCCACTTGTTTCTTTTCCTGCCATAGGATGATGTGAAGTATAAGAAATACCTTTTGGTAAGAGTTGTTCCAATTCATTCATCATCCAAACTTTCGTTCCACTAACATCTGTTACCATTTGTCCGGGAATAAAAAGATGAATATTTTTTTGAACAAATTCAATATTGTACTTAGGATATAACGCTAAAATAACCAAATCACAAGCTGTTAGTTTATCGAGGGCATTATCTTTTTCAATAAAACCTTCTTTAATCCCTTGTGTAATTGGTCTTTCACTTCTATTATAGGCATATATTTGATGGCCTTTTAAATGGAGTCCTTCGGCATAAGAAGCCCCAATGATACCAAGACCTACAATAAAAATCTTCATTTAATCTTTTTACCTAAAACATCTGAAATCTTTTCAAGTTCTTCCATCATATGGGTAAACTTATTCAGCTTCAATGACTGAGCACCATCACTTAATGCATGTTCTGGATCATGATGAACTTCAACGATTAATCCAGAAGCTCCAACAGCAAGACTTGCTAAGGATAGTTTTTCAATCATGTTCCATCTGCCTGCTGCATGTGATGGGTCAATGATGACTGGAAGATGGGATAGTTCTTGAACTGCTAAAACAGCACTAATATCTAGCGTGTTTCTTGTATATTTTTCATATGTGCGAATGCCGCGTTCGCACAATATAACATTTTCATTACCGCCTGCCATAATATATTCAGCAGACATTAACCATTCTTCAATGGTTGCTGATAAACCTCTTTTTAATAAAATAGGTGTGTTACATTTGCCTAAAGCTTTAAGCAAATGGAAGTTTTGCATGTTTCTTGCTCCAACTTGAATGATATCAACATATTCTTCAAATAAAGGAATTAGGTCAGGACTAGGAATTTCAGTGACGACAGCTAAACCTGTTTCGTCTCCAATCTTTCTTAATATCTTTAAGCCTTCAACTTCTAAGCCTTGAAAAGCATAAGGTGAAGTTCTTGGTTTATACGCTCCCCCTCTTAAAAGATGAGCACCTGATTTCTTAACACTCTTAGCAATGATTCTTAATTGTTCTTCAGATTCAATCGAACAAGGTCCTGCCATCACAATGAAACGGTCTCCACCTATTTCAATTCCATTTTTTAATTTAACGATGGTATCTTTTTTCTTAAAGCTGCGACTTGCTTTCTTAAATGGTGTCGATACTCTTGTAACTTCCTTAACACCATCAAAAGCATATAGATCAGTTGGATCGATACTGGAAGTATCACCAATAATACCAAAGACACGGACCTCATCGGTTGATGCATCTTTGATCTCTAATTTTTTAGCCTTTAAATATTCGACAATCTTTTCGTACTCCTTTTTAGTGGAGTTCTTTTTCATTTGAATAATCATGTTCTGTACGCTCCTAAGTTTAAATAAAAAAATCCCTGAGAGGAACCCCAAGGATGAACGTTAGTCATTTTTTGGCTGTTCCTTTATTCGCTCAAAAAGGAATGCCTTGCAATCCTTTTTTCTAATGATATGCGTAATAATAGACAGCTTCCTTTATTTTTAACATAGAAATCACCTTTCTTTGTTTGTTTTATGGTATCACATTCTCTTTAAAAAGACAATATCGAGTTAAAAAATATTTTTTACACATTTTTTATTTTTGGGTATTGTGTTTTGCACAGTAAGGTGTTATTATAGTAGTGTGCAAGACACAGTAAGGAGAGATATAATGAATACTCAATTCAAAAAAGGTATTGTCGAAATGTGTATTCTAAGCATCATCAAAAAGCGAGATATGTACGGTTATGAAGTTATAGAAAAGCTTGCTACTGATATCGATGTGAACGAAAACACAGTATATCCAATTTTAAGACGACTAACAAGTCAAGGCTTATTTGATACATATATGGAACAAACCAATATAGGCGCACCTAGAAAATATTATCAAATCACAGCATTAGGTAAAGAGAAACTCGATGAATATGAAGGAGAATGGACAGCATTCTTAAAAGGTGTATTTAAATTATTAGGAGGTTTGAAAGATGAAAGCTAAATATTTAGAAAAATTAAGAGATCAATTACAAGAGTTTCAAGCAAGCAAAACTGATATAGATGATATCTTAAGTGATTATGGTCAGTTATATGATGACGCTTTAAGCAAAGGAAAGACAGATGATGAGATTTATCAATTGTTAGGTAATCCTAGACAAGTTGCTTATGAACTCATTGATTCAATCAAAATTAAGCAACATAATTATAAGAGAAATAAGATTGTTGCTTTAATGCCATTCATTAGTGTGATTATCTTTATGATTTTAGGTTTTGGTTGGGATTTATGGCATCCAGGTTGGTTGGTTTTCTTACTCATTCCGATGACGGCTATCGTTTTAAACTCAAACGCTAAAAACTCCATTGTTGCTCTATCACCATTTATTTGTACACTTGCTTACTTACTTTTAGGATTTAAGTATGGTTTATGGCATCCGGGTTGGTTGGTCTTCTTATTTATTCCTGTGATTTCTATTATCTTAAATACAAGATTAAAAGATGTATTTGTTGCTCTATCACCATTTGCAGCAGTCATTGCATTCATGATCTTAGGTACATATTATGATTTATGGAACCCAGGTTGGTTGGTATTCTTAATCATTCCTATGTTAGGTATTCTTCAGATGAGAACTTTTTGGAAGATGATTGTATCTGAGTTATCCTTTGTAGTTGCAATACCATTCTACTTATATATGGGGTATGTTCAAGGCAGTTGGCTTATTGGTGGTTTAGGATTTATTTTACCAATCGCAGTGAGTATGATGTTTGGTGAAATGAATTTTGTATGGGATATACCCAAAGGACCATTGCGTAAAAAGACAATTATATTACTTTCTACCATCGCGTTATCCATTGCTGTATTCGTAGCGCTTGGCTTACTATTGAATGGTTGGGCATATGCTTGGCAAATCTTCTTACTCATTCCAGTTGTATCTATTCTATTGTTTGATAAGTTTAGATTTGCTTCAATTACACCATTTGTTGCAGTCGTCTTATTCTTCTCAATTGGTTATTTCTTTAATATGTTCCAATTATCTTGGTTAGCATTCTTAATCATTCCTATTGCAGCAATTTTGGAAAACGCATAAGCTCAATACATAATGAATAAATAAATGAAAACAGAGGCTTAATTGAGCCTCTGTTCATATAAAAGGTGACAATGATGAAAACTTCTGTCTTTAGAAATAAAAATTTTATGCTCATGTTCTTAGGTCAATTAATTTGAAAACTACGAACTCAAATTTATAATTTCATTAATTGTGTAGCAATTATGACAGCACTAAATAAGTACATTCGTCAACTATGATTTACTTATATTAATTGATTGAAAAAGAGCGGAAATTGATTGTTCGATTTCCTCTTTTTTTATACCAGAATAACCTATGACTAAAGTTGGATTTGAATGAGATGAATGAATCTTATGATCATAAGAACTGAGACCAGTCACATAGATATGGTGTTGTGCCACTTTTTCAATTAATGATGCTTCTGTATCATTTGTCTCAATTTCCATTAAGAAATGAAGACCCGCATCATAACCCTTAAGTCTTACATTGGGATAGTTTTCAACCATTTTCAAAATCAACTCTATTTTTTGTCTGTATTGATTTCTCATCCGATTAATATGACGTTCGAAAAATCCACCGTGCATAAATTTATACATAATATATTGTTCAGAATTAGGCACTGTACATCCATGATAGGTCATGATTTGATGATATCTTGGCAGTAATTTTAGTGGCAATACCATATAACTCATTCTAAATGATGGCGCGAGTGTTCTAGCAAATGTATTCATGTAGATAACTTGATCATTTTCATAGAACCCTTGAAGCGCTGGAATTGGTTTCCCTTGAAATCTAAATTCACTATCGTAATCATCTTCAATGATATATCGCCCTATGAAGCGGTTTGACCAATTAAGTAATTCAATTCTTCTTTGGATGGGCATGACGATGCCCATCGGAAATTGATGGGATGGTGTGATATGGACAATCTCTGCATTTGATTGAATGAGATCATCAATTTTAATACCAGAATCATCGAGTGAAATCAAAGATAATCTGACATCATTACCTTTATATAAAGCATAATTTTTAGAGTATCCAGGGTTTTCAATTGCATAATGTTTATCTCTACCTAGTAGTTCAATTAATATACTAATCAGTGATGAGCTGCCTGAACCGATAATGATTTGTTCTTCTGAAACATTCATGCCTCTATAGAGTTCTAGGTACTTAGCGATTTCTTTTCTGAGCATTAAAACACCTTGTGGATGAGTTACATTGAGCATCTCATGATGATTTTCAGATAAGACTTCTCTAGATAGTCTTGCCCATGTTGTATTAGGAAACAAGGACGTATCAACAACATTTGTTCTAAATGCATACTGATATTCAGGTACAACTTCAGCATCATTTTGAGATTTAAATTTGATATTCTTTTTATGCGATTCCACAAGTTCTATTTGCTCATCTACATAGTATCCTTTTTTCTCAATTGCATAGACATATCCTTCAGCAATGAGTTGTTGATAAGCAGCTTCTACTGTTAAAGGACTGATATGTAAATCTTCAGCCAATCTTCTTTTGGAAGGCAACTTTTGTCCCTCTTGATATTTGTTTTCTTTAATCATTTTTTTGATGTGTTTATAAAGAGATACATAAAGTGTATCCTTCTTAGAATCTTTATTAAATGTATCAAACATACGTTCACCATCTGGTATGCTCTTAATTTATCAAACTGACCATTACAACATACCAGTTATTATTATATAATAGATGTGGAAATATATCAAATGGAGGTTTTACAATGCAAAACGATAGATATAAATTAAACAAAGAACTTGCTCAAATGTTAAAGGGTGGCGTCATCATGGATGTCTCAAATCCTGAGCAAGCAAAAATAGCAGAGAAAGCTGGAGCGGTTGCCGTGATGGCACTAGAAAGAATTCCTGCAGATATTAGAGCTGCTGGCGGTGTTTCTAGAATGAGTGACCCAAAGATGATTAAACAAATTCAAGATGCTGTGTCAATTCCAGTCATGGCTAAAGTTAGAATTGGTCATTTTGTTGAAGCACAAATCTTAGAAGCAATCGAAATCGATTATATTGATGAAAGTGAAGTTTTATCACCTGCTGATGATATCCATCATATTGATAAAACTAAATTTAATGTACCTTTTGTTTGTGGCGCTAAAGACTTAGGTGAAGCACTTAGACGCATCAGCGAAGGTGCTGCAATGATCCGTACGAAGGGCGAACCTGGTACTGGTGATGTTATTCAAGCAGTTAGACACATGAGAGCAATCCAAAAAGAAATGCGTTCTATACAATCCATGGATCCAACTGAAATCTTTATACTACAAAAACAATTAGGTGTATCTTTAGATTTATTAATGTATGTTCATGAAAATGGAAAGTTACCAGTTGTTAACTTTGCTGCTGGTGGTATAGCTACTCCTGCTGATGCAGCTTTAATGATGCAATTAGGCGCTGAAGGTGTCTTTGTTGGTTCGGGAATATTTAAGTCCGGTAATCCTCAAAAGAGAGCTGAAGCGATCGTCAAAGCAGTAACAAACTTTAATGATCCAAAGATCCTTGCTGAAATCTCAGAAGATTTAGGTGAAGCTATGGTTGGTATCAATGAACAAGAAATAGAACTCTTGATGGCTGAAAGAGGAAAATAATGATCATTGGCATCCTTGCAGTTCAAGGGGCTTTCATTGAGCATGCTAAGGTTTTAGCAAAGTTAAATGTTCAAACCTTTGAAATTAGACAAAAAAGAGATTTAGATAAGAAAATGGATGGTTTAATCTTACCAGGTGGTGAAAGTACCACAATGGTTAGATTATTAAAAGATTTGGACATGTTTAATTCTATTAAAGAAAGTGTTGAAACGGGATTACCTGTTCTAGGCACTTGTGCTGGTATGATATTACTTGCTAAGGGATTAACAAATTCAAATCAAAACAGTTTAGAAACCATGGATATTAGCGTTGAAAGAAATGCATATGGTAGACAACTAGGAAGCTTCTTTACTCACAATTTATTTAATGGTCTTGAAATACCAATGACATTCATTCGTGCACCATATGTTCATAGTTGTGGTCAAGGTGTAGAAACATTATCAATTGTTGATGATAGAATAGTTGCTGTTAGACAAAAAAATCAATTAGCAACCGCCTTTCACCCAGAACTTACAGATAGCACTTATGTTCACGAGTATTTTCTTCATATGATCATTAAAAAATAAGCTTGGTTCAATTTGAACCAAGCTTTTTTATCGTTTATTCATCTTTCTTTCTTTTCTTAACGCCCTTAACTTTTGATACTCAAATTCTTTTTGTAACTTCTGATAATTCAATAATCTATCTTTTTCCATTGTTCCTGATTCAATAGCTTCTAATACAGCACAACCAGGCTCAGTCGTATGTGAACAATCATTAAATTTGCATGACTTGCTCAATTTTTCAATATCATCAAAAGTTGTTTCCAAATCTACTTCATCAAGTTGTAGTTCTCTCATGCCTGGTGTATCAATAATCATTGATCCACCTTGAGTCATATATAGTCCTCTTGATGTTGTCGTATGTCTACCTTTATCATGGCCACCAACAACTTCTGTTTTCTGAATATCAATTGCTAACAAATGATTCACAAGTGTTGATTTACCTACACCAGATGACCCAATAAATGCATAAGTTAACCCTTTTTTTAAATAAGTTTCTACTTGTTTGAAATAAGGTTCGACAAATTCTGATGTAAATAATACATCTACTCCAAATGCTACAGAATAAACCGATTTGACCATTTGATCTAACTTCAAAGTTAAATCAGCTTTAGTTAGAACAATCACAGGAATTGCTCCACTATTCCAACAAACAGATAAATAGCGTTCAAGTCTTCTTAAATTAAAGTTTTCATTAAGCGACATACAAATGAATATGATATCAATGTTAGTTGCTATAATCTGTGCATCAGATGTTACTCCTGCTGATTTTCTTTCTAATATACTTTTGCGATTTAATATAGTATGAATAACAGCTATATCATAAGCACTTTCTACCATCACCCAATCGCCAACTGATGGAAATGCTTTAGGCGTTAATGCCTGATACATCATTTTTCCGGATACTTTTGCAAAACGAACTTCATTTTGAACAATAATCTTATAAAGATCTTTTTGTTGCTCAATAACTAAAGCTATTTCTAATGATTCAAAAGCTTTAGATTCATTCATTCGATCTTTGTTCACAAAAATCCGAACTTGATTCGTTTGATTCATAATGCCTCCAATTTTTAAATTTGGAGGGTTAAAATGGAATGCCCTCCGTCATTTTTTGGTTTAATTCTCTTAGCTCAATTTTCGACATAATACATTCCCCATTTCTTTTTATTCTTAAACACCAACATTTTATCTTATCTAAGCCATAAAGTAAACCTTTGATTAAGAAAAAATGCTGAAATCAGCATTTTTATTGTTTGAGATTCTTTTCTAGTAACTTCTTAATATCAACAAGTAAATCTTCTACAGTTGGTTTTTGAGCATTCAATTCAGCTTGAACTCTTTGCTTTTCATCTTCAACTGCTTTTGCAGCAGCTTCTTCTTCAATTTTTTTCTGGTTTGCTAGTTCACTAGCTTTATTGAATAATTTAACAATCATAAAGACAACAAATGCAATTATAACAAAATCAATAATGTTTTGAATGAATACGCCATAGTAAATAGCATTTTCAGCAACACCATTCACATCATCAGCTGCTGTAATGACATACTTGTAATTCTCAAAACCACCACCACCTGTTACCAAACTGATAATAGGCATTAAGACATCTTTAACTAAACTGGAAATAATCTTACCAAATGCAGCACCAATAATCACAGCTACAGCCAGATTCAATACATTCCCCTTTAACATAAACGATTTAAATTCTTTAAGAAATTTTTTCATATACTTACCTCCCTCTTATGAAACTATTATATCATTTCAAATTATTTTTTCATTAAAAAAGACTGAATGATTGCTCATCAGTCTTTTTGTTTAAGTTTTAAAGTTTAATGTAGCCGACACCAATACCTTTTGGCCCTGTATGTGCACCAACAACTGGTGTTAGATATGCAACAACAACTTCACGTTTTGGATACACTTTTTGAATTTCTTCTTTAAACCATGCAGCTGCTTCTTCATTATGTGCATGTGCTATGTAAGTTAATACATTTAAATCTTTCGTATCCTCAATATATTTTTCTAAGACACGTTGTTGTGCCTTATGGGTTGTTCTAATCTTTTCTAATGAAGTCACTTTACCATCATCACCTAACACCAATAATGGTTTAAGTTGAAGCATTGTGCCTAAAGTGCCTTGTAATTTAGAAAGTCTACCATTTTTAACAAGATATAATAAGGTATCGACTGCAAAATAAATACGATCATTATCTCTAATCTTTTCAAGATAAGGAATAATTTCAGCAACAGTCTTACCTTCAGCAGCTAAACGATGTGCTTCTAAAACCATATAAGCTTCACCATAAGCCAGTGTTAATGAATCAAATGCAGTTACCTTGATCTTAACTTCACTTGCAGTTCTCTTTACAGCTTCAAATAAACCACTGAGTTGAGATGAAATGGTGATAACTAAAGCTTCTTCATAACCTTCTTTTTCAAGTTGTTCAAAATATTCTATCATTTTACCGATGGTAACAAATGATGTCTTTGGGATGTCATTTGGATCTTTTGCTATTCTTTCATAGAAAGTCTTTGCATCCATATCCACAAAATCATCAAAAGATTCGTCTGCTCCAAAATGGATAGCAGATCTCAAAATAATAATGTCTTTTGGATAATCTAAATAGTCTAAGCCTGCATTACTACATGCTAAAATTGCTACTTTACTCATTTTTTTATCTCCCTATAAAATTTATTTTTAGACAACGATAACATATATCTATGATATATAGTATATTCTTATTCATTTGTATCTTATCATATTTTTAGATAATTTGATACAACTCTTTCATATCATCTATCGATTGATATCCTTTAAGTCTATCTTTATGTTGATGTCCCTTAGTATACAAAATGATTTCACAACCTAACTCATGAGCAACTTCTACATCATGAAGTGTATCACCAATCATCGTTACATCTTTAGGATCTATTTCATTTTCTTCTATGAATCTCTTTGCTACAGCAACTTTACTTTTAGCATAAACATCTGATGTTCCCAAGATATGATCAAACAAGTGCTCTATCTTAAAATGGTTTAATTGACGATGTAGATTATTGATTTCAGAAGCAGATAACATGATATTTGTAAATCCTTTTTTCTCATAATGCTGAATTGCATCAATAACACCTTCATGTAATGCTAATTCTAAGCTTCTTGGTTGATATCTTTCGATGAAGCGATGTGCCAAAATCTCAAAACTTGTCTTTTTTAGGTCATAAACTTTATCATAATAAGCTTCTACTGGAAAATCAAAGATCATTAAATACTCATCAAAAGTGACAATAGGTCTTTCTTCTTCGATTAACATTTCATTTAAGATCTCATAACAAAGATATGCGTCATCTAAAACTGTCCCATTAAAATCCCAAAATATATATTTCATATTCAACCTCACTTATGATAGGGATGATTTTTTAAAATCATGTATCCCCTATAGATCTGCTCAATTAAGATTAATCTCATCAATTGATGAGGAAATGTCATTTTAGAAAATGATATTTTTTGATTAGCTCTTTTCATGACACTTTCACTTAACCCGTAAGATCCACCAATCACAAATGCTATATCACCTTGATGGTAGGTTTCTGCTTCATCTAACATCTTAGCAAATCCCTCACTATCTAACATCTTACCCTCAATGGCTAATGCGATGACTAAATCAGAATCTTTAATCTTAGATAGAATGCGATCACCTTCAATATCCTTACCTTGAATACTCGCTTCATCTGAAACTTCTACCCATTCTAATTTAATAGGTAACTGTTTTTGATAATATAAAATGCCTTGTTCTAAGTATTTTTGATTCATCTTACCCACAACAATCACTTTAATCATAGTTTAATGCCTGGAAGACTTGCCTGTGATGCATAATAAATTTCGATTTTTGTTGGATCATCAAACACCTTAACGATCGATTCTTCGATGTCTAAGCATGTATTGCAGTCTTCTGATATATGTGCTACAACCCATTTACTGGGTCTATCTTTAACAAATAGATTAACGAGCCACGCAGCATCATCATTAGACAAATGCCCTCTTTCACCTAAAATTCTCTTCTTTAATAAGAAAGGTCTTGCTGAATTCATTAACTTAGTAGGATGATGGTTCGCTTCTAGAAGATATAAATCAGCATTGCTTAGCATTTCATGATAGCTTTGATCAACATAACCAGTATCCGTTAAGACAACCATCTTCTTCATTTGGTTTTCAATCACGAACCCAACTGGCTCTGCAGCATCATGTGATAGCATGAATGGTGAAACCTTAATATCACTCATAAAAAATGGAACATCAGCACTAATAAAATGTGTACGTTCAAAAAGCGCAACCACCTCAGTTGGTAGCGCGTTATATGTTCCTTTTGTTATGTATATGTCTTCAATAGCACCTTGTTTAAGAAGCATCTTTAACCCCATCACATGATCATGATGTTCATGTGTGATTAAGAGCGATCTAACGTCATAAAGGTTCTCTTCATAAGCTACCATTTTATTTTTAACTTTTTGATAGCTAATTCCGGCATCAATAAACAATCTAATATCGCCTACTTTTAAGTAGGCCATATTTCCTTTTGAGCCACTAGCCAAAATAAAAACTTCCACAATATCACCTTCTTTCATGATAACATACAAATATGTGATATTATCAAATAAAATGAAAGTGGTTGCATAACCCCGTAAAAAATGCTATATTATATTTGCTTGTATGAAATACATTGGAGGAGTGAACACAATGAATCAAATAAAAAATTTAAGAAAACTAGCAATATTTGTGCTAATAACTGCTGGTTTACTTACATTAGCTGCGTGCAGCACAAAAGATGCAACACCCTACGGAAGCATATCAGATGACGTTTATATGACTGTAGGCAATGTTACGGTAACAGAAAAGGAATTATATGATCAATTACGTTTGCAAGGAGCTTCAATTTTAGCAACTATGATTGACGAACAAATCTTTGTTGACCAATTAGCAACAGTTACACAAATGCTTGCTGACGGAGATGAAGATTTAAATACTTATCTTGATGAAACAGTCAATGGAGCAATCCATGGTACTTCTGATGCAGATGGACTTGATGATTTATATACTAATTATCCTGAACGCTTCACAAGAAATATTGAACAATTTGCTGACTCACTATATTTATTAGACAATACAGTTGATATCAATGCAGTCATTTCAAGCATTGAAAATTTATCTACAACACAAGATAACGGTTATAGTGGATATTCAAGTCTTCCTCTACTTGTCGATAGATATGGTTTAAGAGTTGCTCAAAGATATTATGCACAACAACTTCTCGAAGAAGAAGTGCTTGATGCTGAAGGCGATTATTATATCAGCGACGAAGATGTCTTAGCTTATTACCAGGCAAATAGCTTAGACAGATATGATGTTGAAGCATTAGTCATTCGTTTCATTAACTTGAACGAAGCAAATGCTGCATTATACATGATGAGCATTAAAGCTGATTCTAAAGGCTTATGGTATGCAATTCCTGATATCCGTATTCTTCCAGGTGAAGATGGATATGTCGATTTAACAGATGTGACACCACAATCCGGTAATAAACATGTCAAAGATATTCTTGACGACCTTGGTTTATTAGGTAAACTAGGTGTTAACTATGAAGATCGCGATCAAATTAGTGTAACTGACTACGAAAACTATTATAAAGCTTATGTAATCAGTACAACAAGAACTGATGGATTAAGTGATGAAGCTTTAACGACAGCACAAGTCAAAGCTGAATTCGTTGCAATCTATAACGTATTAAACCCAGCATCACAAGTAGAAATTGCTGTTGATGGTTCAATCATTGGTGTTGGTGGCGCAGATGTCCAAACAACATATACTTATGATGACCTAACAACAATCAACACAAGCTTAAGAGCACATTTATACTCAACATTAATTTCTGAAGCTGGTATGGCTGATCCTGATGATTTAGTCGATGGTAAACCTTACTCTTCAAGAGTTCAAACATTTGGAACTTCACGTTATTTAGTTTTCAAACTAGATGATGACAGTGAAACAGATGCTTTGGTCTATGATGCAGAAAATGAAGCATTCCTTGAAACAGATGAAGCAGTTGCTGCACAAGCAGACGCTTATACTGCTGTCAAAGAAGCTAAACTTACTTCTACTTATATCTCAACTAAAGTAAACGATCTTTACTCAGAAAGCTCACTCAACATTTATGATTTCGTTGTACGTACTTTCTATGAACAATCTTATGGTTATGATGGAACAACTAAAGACCAAGCAGGTGATGTATTAGCAGATCTTGGTGATATCGAAATTACAGTTGATCAATTCTACGCTAGACTTGAACAATCTTATGGTATTAATTTGGCATTAGATCTTGCTTCTAACAAATATTTGTTAAATGAAACAGATTATGTTGTAAGTGATACAGATATGGCAGATTACGAGACACAATTCGAAGATATCATTTCTCAATTCTCAGCTGACAATTTTGCATCTTCTGGTTATCCAGCAAGCATGGGTAGACAAAACTTCTTACTTCTTGCTTTTGGTTCTACATCAAATACTGAATCTATCAACCAACTCTTTGTTTATCCAGACCTTAGAGACCAATACTTAAGTGACAAAGAAGCACAATATAGCAATGATGCAGAAACGATTTATACAAAACTTGCTGAACTTGCTGCATTGCAATATAACAATTATGAATCAATCAGTGTTAGCCACTTACTCGTTTATTTTGATGAAAATGGTGATGGTACACCTGATGATCCTCAAGAGTATCTTGATACTTTAAGCCCAGAAGGACAAACTCAAGTATTGACTGGTTTAAATGACCTCGTACAACTTATTTATTCTAAGATTGGTAATTATACTGGCATGGCAGCTGGTTTAACAGCACTTGCTACTGAATTCAACAATTCAGGACGCATTGACCGTGGTAGTATCATTCCACCTTATGATTATCAAATTGAATTGATCTGGTCACAATACCGTCAATTAGGTTTCTATTTGAAATATGAAAGTCTACCTTCAGCAATTACAAACACTTCAAACTTTATCACTGGTTCAAGTGTTCTTGATGAAGTCTTCTACAACCGTGCAATGGAATTAAATACAGTTCTTGCTGGTATTGAAGAAGATGATTCTAAGTTCCCATATCTTGACCTTTATGATTCAGTAATTACTGATGAAGCATTATCACAAGTGATGTCATCATTCGGTTGGCACTTAATTCTTGCAACTTCAGTGACTGATACTTCAAGTGCAATTTATGATGCGATTGAAGATGAAGATGGTAAATATGTAAATGCAGATGAAACATTAAATGTTTACAACTCTGATTCTGATACATTAACTGCTTCACAAATCGAATACTACTTAACAGAATCAGAAACTGATGAAGGTGTTGTATTACCTACTGTTGTTCAAACAGCAATTACAAATTACCTAACTCCAGTTCTTACACGTTATGAAGGCACTTACATGCAACGTGAGCTTATTTTCAAGCTTATGGAAGATGCAACATTTACTGATGCTGACAATCTTAATAGATTCAACACAATTCGTGAAATCAACAAACGTCAATTAAATGAATATTTACTTTCTTCAACTGGATATTTTGATCAAAACTACGATAACCTATACGGTTCATGGTTTGACATTCTAGAAGGATAATTAAAACTTTTTAACAAAAAGGACTAAAATTTTTAGTCCTTTTTTTATTTATGCTTATTGAATTGGTTGGGGTTGGATGCATTCTGGTATTTCATTTGTTGCATTATTAACTAAAGAAGATACTTGATAAGCATACATTTTTGAGGGTTCAAATGGTTTGAGCGTATGAGATAATAATTGATAATCAGTAATGCGAGGGTTTAACCATGCTTTTCTATTTTCTTCAGTTAAAATGACTGGCATTCGATCATGTATAGAGGATACAACTTCATTCGCTTGTGTTGTAATGATTGTGCATGTATGTAATTTCGTTCCATCTGGTCTATGATACGTGGACCATAACCCTGCAATGGGAAAAATTGATTGATCTTTCATTAAGATTCGCATGGGTGTTTTAATTTTATCGTTTCTCTTCCACTCATAAAACCCATTAGCAAGAATCACACATCTCTTATGTTCAAATGAAGATTTATAAGAAGGCTTTTCATGGAGCGTTTCAGATTTGGCATTGATCATGCTATTTCCTATTTTCTCATCTTGAGCAAAAGGAGGTACTAAACCCCATTTTAAAAGCCCAACTCGATTTTTATTGCCATCATTAATGATTGTAATGATTTCTTGTCCTGGTGCTACATTATATCTAGGAACAACTATCTTGCTTTTCATTTCATCTATTTCATAATATTCACTTAAATAGTCTTTTAATTCATCCATGGTAACAGTAATAGTAAATCTTCCGCACATAAATGCACCTTCTTTATTTTTTTAATTCTATACCATTTTCAAACAGCATTTCTTTTTCTATTGTTCCATCTTTATGATATCTAGTCCACAATCCATGTTTTAAGTTGTTTCTAAACTGCCCGATTTGCCATAACGAACCATCCATTCTATTAAATGTCCATTGTCCTTCAAATAAATCATTGATGTAAGGTCCGGTTGCTTTAATGAGTCCCGATTTTAAATAATATGTCAATCTGCCATCTTCAATTTCATGTGTTATTTGGCCATTTTTATAAGTCGTTTTTTCTAACATAATGATACCTCATTTCAAGCTCATTATATCATATCGATTCGATTCGTTTTGCTCATTTGATTAAAAAAAATCCCAAATGGGATTTATTTTTTTTCATCTTTAATTGTTGTTTTATAAAAACGCATTTTATCTAAGACAGATACCATATTCGTGAATGCACCTTCAGGTGTATCTTCTAATGATTCACCTAATACAGTAAACTTAGAATCAATCGTATCAATAAACCATAAAAGGAGTGCTTCGCCTGTTTGAGGTTTCTTTGGTGATCCAAAATTAAATTGACCATGATGAGAAATCATCATATGCTTAAGTAATAATGATTCTTCTGAATCTTGATAACCTAAAGATCTTGCTACACGGTCGACTTCAACAGTTTCCATGACTAAATGACCTATGAGTAAGCCTTCTTTTGTATATTCTCCATCCACACCACTAATCTCATTAATTTTAGACATATCATGAAGAATAGTTGCTGCATACAATAAATTCTTATTTAAATATGGATATACACTAATGAATGGGTCAATGAGTTTTAACATGGTCAGTGTGTGATGTGATAATCCGCCGACATAAGCATGATGAAACTTGGTTGCTGCAGGATGCATGTAGAAGTTATTTTTATTTTCTTTATAGATAGCTTCTGTGATTTTAAATAGTATAGGATTATCTATTTTGTTTAAATAAGATTCAATACCTTTTTTGATTTCCATCATTGGAATAGGTGCGTAAACATAAAAATGCTCTAAGACTCTTGCTAAATCATCATCTGATAATATTTTTTCAGCTGGTGTAATAGATAAACATTTGAGAATCAATTCATCTTCAAGTTTAACAATTGCTTGAGCTTCAAACTGATAAACCTTGCCCATTGCTACAAAAGGAAGTTGATCAAAATCAAGCTTAAGGTTGATATGCTCTCCCTCTTCGGTTCTTACAGTTGTATTGCAAAAATGAACGCCTTGATTAATATTTTCTACTTTAGCAATCATTTTATAAATTTCATTTTGATTGAGTTCCATGTAAATCCCTCTGCTTTCTATATATGTTCTAGAACATAGCGCTCTAGTTCGCTTTTCTCGTTTTTTAATCTGCGGTTCAATACTTCAACAACCATTTCTGTTTGTAAGTTCTTGACCCACGCTCCAGCCTTTTTATTTGCTAAAGCAATTATTTCGGTTGCTCTTAATTTTAGATCCAGATCACTTTGAATTGGCAAATTCTTATAATCTAATTCTATCTTATTGGTTAAATTTTTAGTCTTCTTAAGCATATAGTTTACACGATTTGCAAGTAGACATAAATCAATCCCATAAGTATATAGTGTATAAGGATCAAAGGTTTGATTCGACTCTGATAGCATACGCGCTGTTTCATAACGATGTCTATGTTTGTTCGAGAATGGCCATGATGCTGGAACTGATCCACTCAAGGTGAAACATAAGGTGAAAAATGCGTCAACAAAGGGAATTTCATCCATATCTTCAGCATAGATAATGCCTTCTTTTAAACCAGGAAGCACTTCATGTACACCAGTGGTTATCATGGACTTAAGTGCCTTTTTTACATGACCACCTTGGAGTAGTTTAATCATTTCATTTAAGATGCGTTCCATTGCTATATCTTTAAGCTTATCTTTCATTTCAGTAATCGCATCTCTTGTTTCTTTTTCGATTTGAAAACCGAGTTTCGACTGAAAATAGAAAGCTCTCATGATGCGCAATGCATCCTCATTAAATCGATCTATAGGATTACCTATTGTCTTGATGATCTTTAACTGTAAGTCAGCTCTACCATCTACATAATCAATGATTTCTTCTTTTTCAGTCATCAATAAACCGTTGATGGTGAAGTCTCTTCTTTTGACATCTTCTTCAACAGATTCTACAAATAATACATCTTCAGGATGTCTACTATCAATGTACTGTCCATCGACACGGTAAGTTGTTACCTCGAAAGTTTCATCTCCCATAAAGACTGTAACCGTTCCATATTTGAGTCCTGTTGGTTTCGTTTTAAATATTTTAGCGACTTGATGTGGTTTCGCATTGGTTGTAATATCAATATCTGTTGTTGGCTGCTTTAAAATATGGTCCCTAACGGCACCACCTACGATATATGCTTCATAATGTTGTTTTTTTAGTTCGTAAATTACTTTTTTAGCGCCTCTAATTGTACTCATATTCTTCACCGTATCTATTATACCAAGAGTTCGTTATTTTTAGTAGTGCCAAGTATCTTTAATTGCGGTTACACAATTCAAGTGTTAAAGTACAAACGAGTTATCTCCTTATGTCTTGAGGTCCAAAATAAAGTTGATCTTAAATTATCTACTGTTGAATATGAAGATAACTTAGTTTTCCTCGTTTATAACCGTAAATAGAGTGAATGAATACTAAGTGAATAGAAAACACCTCCACGCTTGATATCAGTGTGAAGGTGTTTGTTATTTAAAAACTTAAGATACCGTCAATATAAATGATATTGAATCACTCGTATTGGTAAACAGACTAGATATTTCTATTGAAACATCAATTGAACCACCTTGATGCCATGTATATGAACTTAAATCGATTGATCCACTGGTCAAAATATCTGACATTTCTATTGTTTGTGTTGAGCCAGGAATCGAATTATTGAAATCAGCTTCTAATATCTCAGCAATGAACAGTGATGATCCATCGTTATTATAGCTGAAGTAATTATCCCAAAATCCTGCAGATGGATTCATTCTCGCATCAATATGATAAATCACAACACCCGCTTGATCAAGCTCATAACCTGTATTCATGTGAGCACTATACAAACCTTCTGGTGTATAGAAAATAATTAAGAGATATTCATCAAATGCATTACCATCATTTAAATCATTAGCATTATAAGGAATCAAGATTGCACTTGAGACACCATCTGTATCTATTGAATATGAGTCTATTGTTACTTCATAAGAACCTGTAGTTGCTAATAAAGGGTGTAACCATCCAAACATGAGCTTATTAAATGGTCCATGATCGCCAACATTATAATCCATCATATCAAATCCACCAATTGGACCATAATCTCTATCATATGAGTATAAATCTGGAAATCCCATTAAATGACCCATTTCATGAATATATGTTTCAGCATTGACGACTAAACCAGACATACCAGGTAGAGCATCTTCTGAGAATGTATAACTTGCCCACATATAATATTCAAAGGCTTTACCATCTAGTGAACCAATACTACTTGCTTCACCATATTGTGCAGCATATACCCAAGCCCACCATGGATCACTATCATAATTATAATCAACAGAGTAAATAAAGATAATTGAATCTATCAAGCCATCATTATTGGAATCATAATGAGAAAAATCAATTTGAAAATCTAGTGCTGTTAATGCTTCTGTAATGGCATATTGATCGCCATCAGTTCCATAATTTTGATAATACTCCTTTGTATTGGTCGTTGTGTACTTATTACTTATAACAAAGGTTAAGTCTAACAACCCATAACTGCTCTTTTCATAATAACTTGAAACACTTTCCCATCCAGTTGTAGCTGAATTTCCATTAAAGACTAAATCTAAGTTAGTTAGATAATCTGATGCAAATGGATATCCACTAATTTCAACTGGAATAACTAAAACATCATAAGTACCGACAGAAGGTAACCCTGATTGAGAAAATTCTTCAACTTCAAATTCATTAATCGTCTGTCTCGTAACCAATGTATCTAACAACCCAATTTCTACTAAAGGATCATATTTCCAAATATGCATTTCCAAACTTGTTTCATCATAGGTCACATATACAGCATATGCGATATCATCAGAGATGACCAATGTATAAACATTTTCACCATAAGTTGTTGAAAGTTCAGAATCAAGAGCAAATCCACCAACAATTAAATCAGCAATATATTGATCTATTGTCTGTGTGTTACTTGCTGTAACTAATCCAGCAATTATAGCATAATGACTATTTGAAATCCTATTGAGTTCAATGTCAGTTAAGTTTTCAAATTGAGGAAAAAGTTCGCTTAACGCTGTTTCACTCAAATAACCTTCAAGCATTAAAACTGCTTCATCCCAAGATTCAATAATCACTGAACTTGATGTATATAGGCTGACCGTTGAAATTTTAAATTGTCCACCATTGCTAGTTATTCCAGAACCTGTAAATAACAATCTAAATTGTGAAGCATTGATATGATTGATTGTAATTAAGACCTGATCTGATGATAGTTGTGAATAAAAATCTCCACCTTCTAGATTAACCCATGCAGAACCATTATAGACTTGCAGAACTGCACCTAACAAATTAGTACTAAATGAATCTCTGGCTTCAATTTGAAAACTCATCGTTTCGATGGTTTGTCCTAAAGTGTCAATCTCAAGGTAAACAAGAGGATTTGCAATATCAGCTACGTTAGCAGCAAAGATGACGCCGTTTGTTAATCCACTAGGTGGTGTACCAGTAATTTGAGCTAAATAACTTGATTGAACTACGACTTTTCCACTAGAGCCACTAAATATTAATGATTGATCAACATTGTCTTTATAACTTGTTGTTAACGTTGTTGTCGTACTTTGTACATCAAATACATAGTATAGATTGTCTAAAGGTGTTGATGTAACATCGCCATAAATGCCTATGCCATAGACAATAAGTCCATCATATGACTCATCATCCGCATAAACATAAATATAGTAATCACCTAAAATCCATGATGCTTCTACTTCATCATATGCCAATAATGCATCTAGTAAATCAATATATGCTAAACCATCAGCTTCAGACCAATCAAAAATGTCTATGTAAACTTCATAGATTGTACTATCTGAATAATCTAGTAATAAGGCATCATTGGAAGTAAAAGCTGGCATTAAACTGTAGATATCAAAACCAAAGATTGTATTCAAATCATTTGAATCAAAGCTTTCTCCAGTCTCTCCTGTTCCGTTAGCATTATCACCATAAATTCCAAAACCGTAAACAATTAAGCGCTCATAAGTGTAATTATCAGCGTAGACATATAGATAATAATCACCTAAAATCCATGATTCTTCTAAACTGTCGTAACTAAGGCTTGAATCAAGTAAATCAATGTAATTATTAAAATCTGTTTCAGTCCAATCAAACATATCAACAAAGATATCAAAAAATGTTGGATCACTATAATTACCAAAATAATAATCAGATGTTGAAAAACTTGGAATTGTTGAGTAAATATCGAATCCAAAGAGATCGTTTAATAAATCAGGGTCAAATTCTGTCTGTTCTTCGATTAAGTTTTCTTCATAAGTAGCTACATAGACTTGATCACCAGTTACAAAACTAATTGTAGGTGTAAATCCAGTGAATGTATAGGTATAAGTTTCTGTTGAATCTTTAACAGGTGTGCTACCGTCATAAGTTGGAACTGTACCAGCTTCTACTTCATCTGTTTCAAGAACTGTACCATCCTCATTTTGCCATATAATCGTGTATGTTACTTCTGGATCATTTGCCCATTTGGCATATAATGTCAAATCCTCAGCTGGCATAGTAGAGATCGTATAGGCTGAAGTAAGAAAAGCATCTGTGTACCATCCAACAAATATATAGCCATCTCTAGTTGGGTCATCAGGCTCAGTTACAGAAGTTAAATAATCTTGAGTGATACTTGCTAAACTGGTTCCTCCATTTGAATCAAATGAAATGGTATATTGATTGATACTCCATTTAGCAAAGACCGTTAGGTCGTTTTGTAAAGGTTCATCAAGGATAGATTGTATTGAAAAAGGAACTAAAAATGTAACATCATCCAAATACCATCCATCAAAATCATATCCCGTTTTGGTTGGATTATCAGGTAAAACTAATGATGAACCGTCATAAGTCAGACTTTCAAGAACATTCCCTCCATTACTGTTAAAAATTATGCTAAAACCACCCTCTTGTATACAAGACGCCAAGATGAATAACATGCCAATGATTAAAATAAATTTTTTATAGATCTTCATGCGATTACCTCAATTAATTTTTTTGTCTTTATTATTATATCAAAAGATAAAGAGATTTACTTGTTATAAATATTTTGTTTACCTATTTTTGCCTATAAATCATATAAAACAATATGATATACTAAATCTGGTGATAAAATGCGTTATATCAAAGAAAAAGCGAGCATCCAAATCGAAATTAACAAATCAGTTTTTATAGCTGTTTTTTATCCATTAGAATCTCAAGATGATATTTCTTACTATCTCGATCAGGTCAAACATGAATATCCTAAAGCCAATCACTACTGCAATGCATCTATTTTTGGAGAGCATGGTGAACAACAAACAGCACATGATGATGGAGAACCCTCTAGAACCGCTGGAATTCCCATTTTAGAGGTTTTAAAGCATCATGATGTCACTAACATCCTTTGCGTAGTTGTACGCTTCTTTGGTGGCATTAAGCTTGGTAGTGGTGGATTGGTTAGAGCATATACCAAAGCTACAGCTGATTTAATTAAAGATGTTAAGTTCTATCAAAAGAAATTTGTTCCTTCTTATGAACTTGAATTTGATTATCCTTTGATTAATCTAATTGATCACTACCTAGAAAATAAAGCAACCGTCTTGGAAAAAAATTTCCTAACGACGGTTACTTATAAAATTCTATTCAATGAAGATGATGCATCAGTGATTACCGATATCAAACATCAACTGATTGATTTTAAACAATTAAGTATGGAAATTTTATGGGTAGAAGCCTAAATCGTTAGGCTTTTTTTATTCAGTTTCCATCATCATTTTTAATCATTTGGTATCCAATATCCATAAAGCATTAAATCATAATGAGGCATAGTTGTTAATTCAAACTCTATTATAAAGCGACTATCCATATACCATCCAGAAAAAGTATATCCTTCTCTATCAGGTACATATAAATCTATTATTTCTTGATACGTGTTGATCTCAAATGATTGAGCAAGATGGATATGATCTAATAGTATCTCATGAGTAATCCAGGAAACAACAGATCCAGAAATCAAATATTGATTGATATAACCCCAAGCAAGTACACGATTTTCCGAGGTTATGATTAAAGAATTAAGACCTCCAACACTTAAATTACTTATCGTTTCATTCTCATTAAAAACAAATCTTTCAGTTATATCTAATGGCACGAGTTGGAAAGGATTTGTTATTTCATATAGTACACCATGATATATATATCCCCACGTAAAAATACGATTTGATGATGTTATAACTACAAAATGACTAGATCCACCAGAAATATCAACAATACTTTCATTTTGGTCAAGTAAAAACTGATCAGTGATATCAATGGGTATATAACTTGATACTCCTGTACCATTCCCAAGTTGACCATAGTCATTATTACCCCAAGTAAAAATACGTCCAGTTGAAGATAATGCAATGCTCGAAAAATAACCAAAATCAACTTGAGTTATCACTTCATCTTCAATCAAATTAAATGCATTAGTAATTTCTACAGGTACAAATTGAGCGACGAGTGTTCCATCTCCAGGTGCACCATATTTATTATCTCCCCACTCAAAAACGCGTCCTGTTGATGATATTGCTATTGCTCGATATCCTGAAACTTCTGCATTGACAATCTTTTCATCTACATTCAAGTTGAACATGATTGTCATATCTGTAGGTGTCAATTCTGCTACATGTTGACCACCATCAAGCCAAATATAATTATCTTTTCCCCAAGCTAGAACTCTACCTGATGATGTTACGACCATTGAAAAATAAAACGAACTTGTGTATTGTATGATTGTTTCATCTGGCAACAGGTTAAATTGGTCAGTGATATCAATAGGGTCAAATCTATCGATTGTTGTACCATCACCCAATTGACCATAGTAATTATAACCCCAAGCAAACACTCGATTAAGTGTTGTAACAGCATAAGAAGATTTAGAGTTCATAAAGATATTTGAAATCTCCTCGCCAACCTGTAAGTCAAATCGATGTGTAATATTTGAAGGATATGCATATCTGGAAATCGAATAATATCCTAATTGACCATAGTAATTATCTCCCCAAGTATAGACTTGACCATCAGAAGTCAATAAACCAAAATGATCTGAGCCTATAGAAATCTTCCGAACTGATTGTCCTATTTCTAATGGGAAATCGACGTATGAAATATCTGAATCATAGATATTATATGTAATCTGAAATTGTCCTATTTCCCACTTCGCATAGAGCGTGTAATCTATATTAGAACCTATAGGAATTTCATTGATCGTGTTTCCAGTAAAATCCTCGTTGTCATACCATCCCATGAAAACATAACCCTCCTTTTCTGGGTCATATAATTCAATTGCATCGGTAGTTACATAGTAACTTATATTTTCTGGATTGTTGATTCCACCATTTAATTCATAATTCACTAAATAAATATCCATAATCCAACTGATTTGTAATGTAATTTCACTTATTGGATAATTGACTTCAAAAATACCATCTTCAATTGTGTAAAGGTGCTGATCAATAATGGTAAACCAGTAATCAATGGTATATCCTTCTCTTACAATTTGAGGCAGTTCAATAGTTTCCCCTCTTTCTACATAGAAAGAATCATAGCTTGGTCCACCTGCTGTGTTAATAATAATTTCAACAACATTGTTGTTATTCACCCATTTGGCATAAATTGTCAAATCATTCGATAAATCAAGATTATCTAATGAATCATTTGTAAAAGCGTTGATAAAGGTTGTATCATCTAAATACCATCCCCAAAACATATAACCTTCTTTTACTGGATCTTCGGGTAGCGTCAATTGAGTGTTTTGATCGATAATGACAGACTCAATCTCAGTTCCCCCATTGGTATCAAAGTTTAGTTGATATGTGATTTCCGGTTCATCACATGCAAATAAAACCATACTGATCACTATAAGTATACTTATTTGAAATATTCTCTTCATTTGAATTCCCCCTTTGTTCACGATATGATGATTTAAGTATTAAAATGAAATTTGTTCATTATCTAATTACTCTTATCCCATATTCCCCCTGATTTTTGTTCATGTTTAATAACATGATTATATCATATTCATTCAAATAACAAATAGTGTATAATAAATATAACAAACGTAGGAGTAAATGATGAACAAAAGATTAAACATAATATACACTTCCGATACACACGGTAGGTTATCAGCATATGATTTTTTGAACCAAAATTATGGTTCTTTTGGTCTGTCTAGATTACCAAATTATCTTAAAACACTTGAAACATCCTATCTACTATTAGATAACGGAGACTTTTTACAAGGCTCACCTCTTTTAGACTATTCTAGGAAACAAAATCTGCTCCATCCGGTTGCTAAAGTATTGAACGCAATTCACTACGACTATGTAACTGTTGGTAATCATGATTTTAATTATGGACTACCCTATCTTAATTCTTTCCAATCGTCATACCAAGGAGAAATTCTTTGTGCTAATATTTATAAAGACAATAAGCCTTATTTTAAAACTCATGTTATTCATGAAATTGATGGTATTAAAGTAGCAATTATAGGTGTAACAACTGAATTCATTCCCTTTTGGGAAAAACCAGAAAACCTAAAAGGTTTGGTTTTCTTAGACGTTGTAGAGACTACCAAAAAAGTAATTAAAGATAACGACTTAAAAAATAAATCAGACTTGATTGTAGTCATGTATCATGGTGGCTTCAATAAAGACTTAAATACCCATCAAGCTTATGGTCCTGATACGATAGAAAACAAGGGATATGAACTCTTCCAAATCAAAGATATAGATGTTTTACTTACTGGACATCAGCACATCCCTCAAATCTATAAGAATAATCAAAAAGTCGCCTTGCAGACATCCCACAACGCAAAAGATTTTGGATTGATCGCAATCTCTTTTGATCAAGATCATAATCAATCAATAGATGCCAAAATCATATCTTTATCTGAATATGCGATAGATGAGAACATTGAGCAATTAATTAATGATGATATTAAAAAAACCAATTCATTTTTATCACAAACCATTGGTATCATTAAAAATGATATGCATATTTCCTCGCCTCTCGATTGTAGAATAAAGAAACACCCTTTATTCCAACTCATTAATCAGATTCAATTAGAATACACAAAAGCGGACATATCCATGGCTTCTCTTCCAAATGAGACACATGGATTTCCTAAAGAGATTACTTTAAATGATATTGCTGTTAACTTCCCGTTTGAAAATGATTTAGTTGTCCTAGAAGTCACTGGTTCTATTTTAAAAGAAGCTTTAGAACAAAATGCATCATATTTTGATATTAAAGAAAATCAAATTGTAATCAATTCAAGATTCTTATTCCCTAAAGTGGAACATTATAATTATGATGTTTATGATGGTATTGAGTATGTCATCGATGCTTCTAAGCCTATAGGCGAACGCATAACATCTTTAACTTATAAAAATAAAACGATTCATCCAGAAGATACCTTTAAACTCGCACTCAATTCATATAGAGCAATAGGTAGTGGCGGATTCGAGATGTTTAAAAAAGCAAAAAGAGTCATTGCTTATCCCGTTTCATATTTTGATTTAATCAAAGATTATATCGAAGCTCATCCGGTTTTAGATTTCGAACTCATTGAGAACTTTAAAGTAATTAAATAAATAAAAAATGGTAGAAAGCGTCATTGTCTTCCTACCATTTTTTTATTATCCGTTTACGAGTTTCTTTCTTAACATTGTTGAGAAATAATCAACAATGAGTACTACTATGATAATACCCCATAATGCAGCAGCCGCATCTCTCCATCTACCAGCATTCATTGCTGTTAACAAAGTAACACCAATACCACCAGCACCAACAATACCTAATACTGTAGCATTTTTAACGTTAATTTCAAAACGATAAATGACAACAGAAATGATACTTGCTGTAAGTTGTGGAATAATACCATAACGAATCTTTTGATACTTTGTAGCACCTAAAGCATCTAGTGCTAATAAAATGCCTGGATCTATATCTTCAATAACTTCAATGTATAATTTAGAAATCATCCCAATCGATAAGACACCAATTGTTAACACACCAGTCATTGGACCAGGTCCACTGACACGAACAAACATCAAAGCAATTAAGAAAAATGGAAATGATCTGATTGTTGTAATAATGGTGTTGCCAATAATGTTAAATCTACCTACGATATTTTTAGCAGTTAAAAAAGCAAATGGAATAGATAGAATTGCTCCTAATAGAGTTCCTAAAAATGCAATACCCAAAGTTTCAAACATCAAGAAAGGTATGCTATCGACTTCTACGCTAAAAATTAAATGCCATGTTGGATTATAAAGCGCTTTAAAAATATTTCTAGCAATGTTTAATCCATTCTCAAATAAGCCAGGATAATTGATAATGTCTGCACTCCATACGGTTAGAAACAAAATCACTGAAATAGTAATCGTATTTCTTAAACCATTTCTTGGACGCTCATCATATTTCTGAAGGATTGTTTGCATTATGTCAACCTCCGTCTTAGATATTGTGAGAAGTTTTGAACAACAATAACTACAGCAAGAAGTGCCAAGACGATGACAGCAACATTACCATATTTCATCAATGCCATTTGGTCATTCATGATAATACCAATACCACCAGCATTAACGAAGCCTAAGATAGCTGATGCACGTAAATTGATTTCAAAATTGTATAAGATGATTGAATAAAATCTACCAATGATTTGAGGGATAACCGCAGCACGAAAGGCTTGCAGCTTAGTTGCTCCAGTTGCTTCTATCGCTATAAACGCACCCATATCAATTGTTTCAATAATTTCATACATCATCTTTGTGATGATGCTAAAAGTGAATATAATTGTTGCAAGAACACCAATGAATGTGCCATAACCGAAGATGAAAGAAAAGATGAGTGCATAGACAAGTGTAGGAAACGTTCGGATGATTGATAAAAAGAATTTAATGATATTTGGTATCTTACTCTTACCCATGATATTTTGAGAAGCCAAAATTGCAACAGGAAGGGAAAATATTGCACCAAGCAATGTGCCAATAATAGAAATTTTAATTGTGTCAACCAATGGGGCAACGACTTTATCAAAATATGACCAATTGACTTGTACTACCATCTTTTGAATAATCGTAAAGAAGTTTGGAATACTACTTACGAAAAATTGAAAACCAAATCGGTCAAAGAAATCGGTCACGATCATATTCCAAAAGTAAACAAAAATGATGGCTACAACTGCAAATATAATCAGAGCATAAGAAAATGGTCTTGTGATGTTTGTACCATCATCCAAAACTGATGTTCGATATCGCTCATTGCGTTTGATGAAGTTTTTGAATAAATTACTTATCTTTGAACATAATGTCTTCATCGGTCAGCTCTCTCCCATAAATGGTTTTCAAGATGTCTTCTGTGATATCATCGGTACCACCGTCATAGACAATTTCCCCTTTATTAATACCTATCACTCTTGAAGCATATTTTAGTGCCAAGTCTACGTGATGCATGTTGACTAAAATGGTTATTTTTTCAGTTTGATTGATGCGTTCAAAATCTTTCATAATTTGATTAGCTGTAATTGGGTCTAATGAAGCAACCGGTTCATCAGCTAAAATAATCGTTGGATTTTGAGCGAGGGTTCTGGCCAAAGCTACTCTTTGCTGTTGACCACCTGAAAGTTGGTCAGCACGAATATAAGCTTTTTCTAAAATACCGACTTTATGTAGTGACTCTAATGCCATTAGTTTATCTGCTTTGGTAAATATACCTAGAAGACTAAAAAGTGGATTAATATCAGGAACTCTTGCGGCCAAAACATTGTTGATCACTGAAGTTCTATTGATTAAGTTAAATGATTGGAAAACCATGCCTACATGTCTTCTATATTGTCTAAGTGCCTTCCCTCTTAAGTCAGGAATTTCTAGACCATTAACGATGACATTACCATCAGTGACATCAATCATTTTATTTACAAGCTTAATCAATGTTGATTTTCCTGCACCACTTAACCCAATAATAGCAACAAACTCACCGGGTTCAATTTTAAGGGAAATGTTTTTGAGTGCTTCAACACCATTAGCATATGTTTTACTCACATTTTGAAATTCTATCATTGTGTGCTCCTTTTAGAAAAAAGAAGGCTTAATATAATACTAAGCCTAATTTTTCAAATATTCTTGTTTGTTTTAAAATTAGTTAGCCGTTAACGATTAAGTTAGCTGCACGTGCAACATCATAATCAGAATCATCAGCAGTTCTATAACCTTCATGACTATATACTGTAAAGATGTCTTTGACCATTAAGAATACACCTGAAGGACTAGCAAGTGGTGTTGTGTCTTGAACTAGATTAATGAATGCTTGTTCAATAGCTGCTTGAAGATCATCATCTACAGTTTTCTTAGAAACTGTAATTGTATCATTATAAACACCCTCAGTAACGAAAACAACATCAGTGTCTTCCCAAATTGTATTTTCTTGGCTGTATCCACCTTCTTCAGTAGAAATCCATTCATCAGCATAATCTCTTCTGAAATCTGCATAACCAAATGCGATATCAACAGAACCGGATGCTAAAGCTGAAGCAGCTCCGCCGTATCCAGAAACTAAGATAACATTTGCAGCAGGAAGATCTGCTAAAGTGTGACCATATAATTCATTGAATAATAAAGAAGGATAAACGCGTCCAGCAGATGAAGTGACTGATTGTACACCAATCTTAGCATCTTGTAAATCTTCCCACGTAATGTCACCACCACCATTAATGATGTCAGCAAGTTCACGGCCTTTAGTAGTTTGTCCAACGATACCGATTGAACGATAATAAGTTACTTGGTATTCTGGATCTGATACTGTAGCAACACCATCATTCCAATCTTTAGCATCTGAAAAATCTTTAGATAGACCACCACGAGTTGCAGTTAAAGCAACATCCATGTTTTCGCCATCAGAATAAACTGCATAAGTACCACCAGGAATAAACCCGATGTCAGCTGTACCAGCATCTAGTGCTTCGCCGACTGCTTCGTATGAAGTACCAACATAAACACTAACTGTTTCAAAATCATAACCTAGAGTGGCCATTTCAGCTTTTAGAAGCTCTGGCAAGTAACTAATTCCCTGAACTAAGGTTGCGTTATCTCTTGAAGGGACAAAGAATACACTTAGGTTTGTTTTTTCTGCAGGTTCCCCTGTGCATGAAGCCAAACCTATGATCATAACAAATGTAAGAACAAAAAGCGCGATTTTCTTTACCATAATACTCTCCTCTTATAGATTTTATGGTTTCATTATAGCATGGTAAGACTCATATTTAAAGAAGTATTTTAACTTTTCTCAATAAAAACTTGTTATTTACTTTTAATATATTAAATCGTGAAGTTCTTCACTAGAAAATAACTGTATATGCATGCTTATATTTCTCTAAAAAATTAAAAAAGCAAGTGACTAAAAGTCAATTGCTTCTTCTATATTTAAATATTATTTAGTAGCAAATTCTTTCAAAGCCATTGCGATATTTTCTTTCATTAAATTAATCTGCTCAGATTTTGGAGAATATTGAATTCTCAAAGGCTCAATAATTCTTGTGTATCCCATATCTTCAAGTTCTTTATCAGCGATTTCAGTGCCTTGTCCGCTCCAACCATAACTACCAAAAACAAAGAAATTAAGTTTTCTTGGATTTAAGCCTTTCATGTAGCATAAAAAACTAGCAAGTGATGGCATGATGCCATTATTTAATGTTGGTGATCCAACAGCAATATACTTAGCATCCATTAGATCAACAATTAAATCTGAATTTGGTGATTTTCTGACGTGACGTACGAGAGTTTTAATTCCAGCATTTGAAAAAGATTCAGCAACTTCTAAAGCCATCTTTTCTGTGCTACCCCACATAGAATCATAAAGTACCACAGCTTTATTTTCTTTTTCGTATTTACTCATCTTATCATAAAGATCAATTGCTTCTTTGATGTACTTCTTCCAGATGATACCATGACTAGGCGCAATCAATTCAATATCTAGTTGCTTAACAATAGCAAGTGCCTTTTGGGTTTGGACACCATAAGGTAAGACAATGTTTGCATAATAATTTCTTAACTCACTCAAAAGAAATTCAATTGCAAAATCTTCATCGTATCTTTCAAATGATGCGATATGTTGTCCCAACATATCATTACTGAATAAAATTTTGTCATATGCACTATAGGTAACCATGTTATCAGGCCAATGAACTAAAGGTGTTTGAATAAATTTGAGATCTCTTTTACCAATGTTTACGATATCATTTGTTTTGACAGGTAAAACTTCGATATCATGATAAGTCCCCATCATGGAACGCACTCCAGAAGGTCCCGATGCATAAATTTTAGCGTTTGGTGCATATTTTAAAACTGCATGAATACTACCACTGTGATCAGGTTCACTATGATTTGAAATAATGACCTCAATTTTTGATGGATCAATGACTGATTTAATACGTTCAATCATTTCTTCAGCAAATGGTGCATAGACATTATCAATTAACGTGATTTTCTCATCTAAGATAAGATATGCATTATATGTACCACCTAAACTTGTTGAATATCCGTGAAAATCTCTTAAGTTCCAGTCAAGAACTCCCACCCAATAAATATTTTCTTTTATTAAAACTGCTTCCATATGGTTATACTCCTTTTACATTTCATGTAATAGCATGACGCTTTTAGCTTCACGCTGTATCACATACATTATACTATTCATAGCCCATTTATGCAAAAATATTAGTAATGAAAACCTTTTTACTGATGTTCATTGAAATATACATAACATATCACGGTTTTTCATGCATTCGTACAATCCTATTATTTTCTAAATATTCATACTAAAATATAAAAAATAAAAACTAGAAAATTTTCTAGTTTTTTTTATTACTCTATTCACATAAACGATGTTTATAAACCCTTCTTTTTCACAATGACACCTAATGTCACGAACAAAGCAATCAGCGGTAATGAACTAAACATAAGAACATGTCTTAAGTAACTATTTATCGCAATCTCTTCTATTTGTCTTGAATAGCTTTCTAATAAAGTCACCTCATCTTGTTCAATACTAATATACTCTAGACTCATCTCTCTATGAAATAACAAATGCCCTGATCCTTGCCTAAAATTTGGTTTGACAAACGCATTTTCATTAAGAATATTCCATTGGGGATCCAATAGAGCTCCACGATATGTATAGTAATCTCCTGTATTATGAATCCCATCAACCCCTCCAATGAATCCTGTCATCTCAACATCTGTGTATAAAATACGAACAAGTTCATCCTCATATGATGAAATGATTTTACTGCCATCATCTTTAATATCAAAAAAGTCTTGGCTAGCATCATTAAAAATAGTATGGTTATAAGTAAAATAATTATCGTAAATGAGGATATTACCCCTAATATCTGAATTAATGATTGAAATATAAAAGGCTTCATAAAACTCACTATATAAAATGTCATAGATCTCAAAATTAAAATCAACCACATGGACAATAGAATTTCCTTCAAGTTTAAATATAGAATCCTCATGATAAATTAGTGGTTCATATTGTGTTACTAAGTATAAATTGGTTCCATCGGATAGCACATCATAATTCGTACTTGATGAGATAACAAATTCAGAAACATTGGTGTTCAGATTGATTTTATAAATTTCACAATCATTAATATATTCATCATAAGTAGAATAATAGATATCATCGCCTATGATTGCTACACTCATCACAGGTTTTTCATATGTTTCTATTGTGGCTACCATGGTTTCTAAACTTGCATTAATATCATACAAATAAATTTTGTCACGTAACCGGTGATAGATGAGAACATAATCACGATTATCGTGGGTTAATTGAATGGGTATTGGTCCTTGATCACTATAATCAATGTCAAGCTTAATTGAATCTACTTCAATCAGATAAGGTACATACATTTGATTGTAATAATAGAAATTCGTTCCGTAAATGAGTCCTGTTGCTAATAAGAAAAGTCCTAGTAATATGAGATAAAACCTTGATCTTTCCTTAACCTTAACTAACCCAATGATTAACATTTCGATAACCATGAAAAATACTGCCATGATAGTTATCGCATAAGATGTATTTAAAAAGAAGTAAAATTGGGTTACACCTAAAGAAAAGAGAAAAAGTGGAATTGGAAAAAGAAAAAATCGTATAATCCAATGTGCATTTTTAGGATTATCTTGTTTGGGAATTTTGACTTCAAGAAGTAATTCATCCACGCTAATGTTATATAGTTGCTTTAGAGCAATCAAGGTTTCTAGATTAGGCGTGTTGATTCCTTTTTCCCATCTAGATACAGCCTGAAAAGTAACTCCAACCTTTTCGGCTAAATCAGCTTGTGTTAAATTATTCTTGATGCGTAATTCCTTTAGTAATTTCCCAACTTGTTCGTTTCTCATTGTACTACCCCCACAATGATTATATGAGATAAATTGATCGGAAGCAATGTATTGCGATTAAAAACCGACTCAATTAGATATTGAGTTTTAATAATGATCTATTTATATTTTTTTACTTTGTAAATAACTCATTAATTAACTACATAAGTAACATTGCCTTCACTAAATGTATTTGCTTCAATACCTAAGGCAGTGAGTAAAGCTGCTAAAGCGTTCCATGTTGTAGGGACTACTATTGTACCATCTACTAAATCTGCATAAATAGCATCATACTCTGCTTGAGTAAATGTATCAAATCTACTCGTATCAAACGGAATAATGATGCCATCATCTAGAGCACCTAATGTTAAGACAACTCCAGTGGTCAATATACCTTTGTAAAAATCATCTAGAGCAACATATGCAGCAAGTGACATGTTTTTTATAGCACTTGTTAATATAACATCCGACATGCTTGACATATCAACATCAACACCTATGACATTGCGATCATATATTTCTGCTGCAATGATAATACTTAAGTTTGCCCCTCCTGAAACACCAAAGATTACTTCTGTCCCTGCTTGATACCAATTTGAAGCTAACATAACAAATTCTTGGGATGGACTGAAACTACCCAAATATGTATACGTGCTATCATCAAAATCTAAAGTTACATCCAATTCATCAGCAGCATAATATGCACCATAGATATATCCCATGCCATAACTGATAACCATAGGCACTGGCATACCACCCATGAATCCCAGATGTGTATTGCCTTCCATAACTGCAGCATAACCAGCTAAAAATCCTGCTTGTGACTCGTTGAAATAGACGGTTAACGTATTTTCTCCAATTTTAAAATCTACATATGCGTCGTCATGAGGATAACCATCTATCAAGATGAAGGTTACATCAGGAAATAGATCTTGTGCATAATAAGCAGCAACTTCAAATAAAAATCCAGGAAGTACGACGATATCAGCACCATCACTAATAGCGACGATAATTGCCGCTAGCAAGTCAGCTGTATTACTTTGTTCTGGTATATAGTAAGCAAATGTTTTCCCATTATCCACTGCATATTGATACATACCCTCATAAACTGCTTGATTGTATGATTCATCACTGATTGATCCTCCATCAGTGATCAATGCTATATCAATACCCATTGATAATTCAAATTTCGCATAAAGCGTGATATCCCCAGTTGTTCCTTCTTCGATCTCGGTCACGGCATCACCAGACAAATTATCATTATCAAACCATCCTAAAAATGTATAACCTTCTTTGTTTGCATTTTCTAAGATAATTGTTGATGTAGTCATTGTATAATGATAAGGATTACTTAAGCTGTTGTTCCCGCCTTCTAAAACATAATAAATGTCATAGGTCACAAGATCCCATTTTGCATAAAGTACTAAATTTTCTGACGGAATACTTTTAAAGTTATAAATAGATTCAAAAGCAGCATCGCTATACCATCCATCAAATAAATATCCTTCTTTTATAGGATTTTGTGGTGCTGTAAAGGATGTTGTACCATCAGATATAATCGATGCAACTTCACTACCTCCATTTGATTCAAAAGAAATCGTATATTCTTTAGAACCAACACATGAAAATAAAAAAATCCCCAACCCTAGAATCATAGGAATAATGAATAATTTAGACTTCCACACAAATAATCCCTCCAGTGAAATGTATTTTATATTTAATACAATTTTATCACAAAAAATAGAAATTACTTTTAACATTCTTCAATATATATTTCCATAAAATCATCAATTATTACTCTTTTTAATGTTTATATATTTAAAAGGATGATCTTTTGTACAGTTATCCCTATATTGTGTCGTTTATAGTTGTATTAAGTTAGATAAAGAAGTAAGATTAAGGTGCGTCATAAATATTAACCTTGAAAGGAGAATGATTATGGGCTTATTAAGCAATTATACTGTTTTCAACGATAAAAAAACTGGTTTATGGATAGTTCGTCGCCATGGTTCAGTTAAAAAATCAGATTCATTTGCTACACAAGTTGAAGCTATTGCTAGAGCTAAAGAATTAGCTGGAAAAAGTGGTGGTTCAATCAATATTAAGAATAAAGATGGTATTGTAAGAGAACAAGCTATGAAGTCAAATAAAAAATAGAAAATCTTAGTCTAATAGGCTAAGATTTTTTTGTCTATTTGCTTAAAATTTATTATTTTATTAAATCTCTGATATTTCTCATTTCTTTTGCTTGGTCTATATACCAATTTGAAGCAAACACTCGGTATAATTTCCAATTTCTTGCTTTTAAGTACTTTTCTTGATGGATGAGATCTCTTCTAGAATTAGCAGTTTTCACTTCATCGACATCACAAATAATACCTAACTTATAAGATAATGTTTCTTGATCATATACTGCTAAATTAATACTATATCTTCCAATACCTATTGAAGTCTTGACGATATAATTATTTCTTTCTAATCGCTGTTTGATGTCTAACACTAAATCTGATAAAACTTCTTCTGCATGATTAGAACCTTCTGCATGCAATTGATTGAGTACATCTCTTGCTAACTCTGGCTTCTTATTTGAAATATAATAACAATATCTCATATAATCTTTTAGTAATTTAGGACCAGTGCTTTTCAAGTCATCCACTTTTAATTCTTCAGGAAATAATGAAGAAACAAAATAAATCTTTTGTTTAGCACGGCTAATAGCAACATTTAATCGATTTTGACCTCCATCGTTATTAAGCCAACCAAATCTTCTATGTACGACTCCACTTAAGTCCCGACCATATCCCATTGAGAATATAATAATATCTCTTTCATCCCCTTGGACATTTTCAATATTTTTAATAAATAAACTTTGATCTTCTCCATCTTCTGTTCGATAAAGTTCAGTTTCAAATTGTTTCTGATAAGTGCTTTGTTTAAATAGTTCGGCATCGACATAATTTTCAATTAGATCTCTTTGTGTACTGTTAAATGTAATGACACCTATAGTTTCATTATTTTCACGTTCCCTAAGAATTTTGCGTAATAGTTTAATAACGGCTTTAGCTTCTTCTACATTTCTTCTGTTATCGAAAATACCATCCTTAACGTAGACATATTCTAATGTATACCCTATGTCAAGGACTAAGTGAAAAAAGACCTTAATCATTTAAATCATTTAAGTAAGATGGTTGTTCTTTTAGAGAGCGGCCATCTTTTTTATTGTTTTTGTCTCTAAACATATCACCATATGCTCTT
>JAHISX010000054.1 GCA_018817915.1 Bacillota bacterium | reverse complement strand
TTAACTGTTTTGGGTTAAAATAAGAGTGTTCTAATTGGGTATTTGTCATGCTTCAATTATACCAAAAAACCACCCTGGTTTCCAGAGTGGCTTTTTTGTTATCAAGGCTGAAACTAATCTATTTCGTTACAGCCCCTTTTTCTTATGATTATTCTGTTGTATAAAGTGATATTTCATAATCACAGATTTCTTCATAAAATTCTTTTTCATGTGAGACTAAAATGAGTGTTCCTTGATACTCAAGTAGTGCATCCATTAATGCTTCTTTCGCATGAATATCTAGATGGTTCGTTGGTTCATCTAAGATCAGTACATTCCCTTTTTGATGTCTGAGCAAAGCAAGTCTTACTTTCGTTTGTTCTCCACCAGATAAAGTTGTGATATCTCTATTTGCCATATCAAAATCAATCCCATGATTGCCAAGAAGTGACATCACTTCTTTTTTTGTGAAGTGTGGATACTTATTGTGAACGACTTGAAATGGTGTGAGTCCAACATCAAATTTACTGTCTTGTTCAAAGTAGGCTATCTTTGCTGTGTCTATCCATTTGAATTCTCCACCTAATTTTGGAACAATGTCTAAAACGGTTTTAATAAATGTCGACTTTCCAATACCGTTTTTTCCCGTTATAGCAACTTTTTCCTGTTTCATGACTGTTATACTAAGTGGTTCTAATAAAGGCTCAGAGTAGCCTATTTCGAGTGTGTCAGTAACTAGTACGTCTCTACCAGTTGTCGAAGACAATGGGAAATGGAAATGATAGGTCTTGCTATGTGTTGGTTTAATCACTCGTTCAATCTTGGTTAACATCTTTCTTCTACTTTGAGCACGCTTAGTTGTCTTAGCTCTTGTAATATTCTTTTGAATAAACTCTTCAGTTTTCTGAATGAACTTTTGTTGAGCAACATATGCTTTTTCTTGTTGTTGAACTCTCAACTCTTTTTCAGAAAGATAAAATTCATAGTTTCCTTTATATCTAGTAATTAATCCATTTTCTAATGCAAAAACTGTTGTTGCTATATCACGTAAAAATTCTTCGTGATGTGATACTACGATATAGGATTTAGGATAATTAATTAAAAACTTAGTTAACCAATCAATGTGTTTAATATCTAAAAAATTTGTCGGTTCATCTAGGAGTAATATATCAGATTCTTCTAGTAATAATTTCCCTAAAATAATCTTAGCACGCATACCACCAGAAAGATGTTTGATCGGTTCTTCTAGAAGATCCATAGTCAATCCTAAACCATGAATGATATTCCCAATTTTTGATTTAAAACTGTAAAAATCAGATTCTATTAAAAAATCACCAATAGAAGATGCTCGATTTAAAATACGATCATGTTCTGCTTCTGGAGCAGTTGCTAGTGTCTCGTAGAGATGTTCCATCTCTTTTTCTTTCTCAAATAAAGGAAGAAAAACTTCATAAAGATAATTTTTTACCAATAGTTTGGGATCAATTTTAGCATATTGATCTAAATACCCAATTTTTTTATTTGGCATCCATTCAATACTGCCTTGATCAGGTTTTATTTGTTTTTCCAATAGTTTGAGTAGTGTTGTCTTTCCTGTACCGTTTGGTCCAACTAAGACAGCATGCTCACCCTCAAAAAGGCGCATAGACGCCTTTTGATATAGGTTCTCACCACTATAGCTAAATGTTATGTTTTCTACTTCTAAAATACTCATTTGGGTAAATCGAAACTAAGTGGAAATATATCATCAGCCACATAGATCCACTGCTCCTCTATAAAATCATCATCTTTAACAATGGTTTCAACGGATTGTTTCATGTATCTCGCTTGACAAGTTGCAAGAATCTCATTGTTTTCATCACAAAGATAACCTTCACCTTCAAATAAAAGGCGTCTATTTTTTGTAATCCATCCCACAGCTTTTAATTCTTGATCCAGTGGGACGGGTTTAAGATATTTAACTGTTAATTCTACAGTAACACCCCAAAAATCGGGTTCTAAAATGGATAAAGCTCTACCAATCGTTTCATCTAATAAAGCAACAATAATACCACCATGCATGCGCTGAGGATAGCTTTGATGGATATCATGACCTTTAAAAACACCTAAAAGTAATCCTTGTTCAAGTTCATAAAAGCTTGTGTGTAGTCCTGCATCATTAGATAAGCCACAAACAAAACACATCTCCGAATTGTTTTGTTTCTTTAAAACATGATAAATCATATAATATCTAAGCCTAAATGCATGTATAAGACAAAGATACTTGCTATGAATGTGACAACAAAGAAGACAACAACTAAACTACGATAGATTACCGTAAATGTATTTTGATCTTTATTGGTTAGGAAAAAGCCGATGGACATCGGAGTAAATAATACAAGGACGGCTTTATTGATTTCAAACTTATTTCTTAATACAAAGAATAGTCTCATGCTAAATAAAATTAATGTACCACCTATAAATGAGAGCCAAAAAGCATAAACAAATGTCATAATCATTAAACTAAACATGCTTTCTACCTCCTATAAAAAGATAAACTAACGCAATGACAGGAAGTGCAAAGAACAGGAATGAACTTGTAAAGAATAAGCCCAGTATTGCCCAAAAATAAGAAGACAATAAGACTAAAACACGATCTTTAGTTTTCATTTTATCTTACCTCACTTTCAAGGATAATCCGTGTTGATAAGACACCTGTTGAACTGATTTCAATATGTCTTCCACCTTTTTCGAGTGTGCCATATCCATTATATCCAGTTGCGCGTCCATAAGCTAATAAGATATCATCATCGGTGATTATATAAAAATCATTCTTATGGTCATGCCCAACGAAAACTGCTTTTGATTTATTATATGTCACCATAGCATCATAAAATCCTGTATCGATGCCTTGTGCAAAAACCATACTTTCTTCAAAAATGCCTACATAAAGATCTGCATCATCAACGGGGTCTACAATATATTGTCTTAAAGGAATATGCATAAAAACAACAGAATCTACAGTATCAGTTGAAACAAAATCTTCATACCAAGCAACTTGACCAGTGGATAAATATCCATATTCACCTTGTTCTTCAGTATACTCTAATTCTTCTGTCTTAGAATCCATGAAGTACGCATTATAAAATACTTGATTATCTTTCATAAATTCAATCTTAAAGTTACCATAGCCACCATCAACAATTTCAGGTCCAACTTTGAAATATAAATACTCAGTATTTTTGATTCTAGAAATAAATTCAGAATAATCATTAAAATCTGTTTCATGATTACCAAAGACAAAAGTCCAAGGTATTTCTAAAGATTCCATATAATTTAGGATTTTAGTGAAAAGTATTGGAGCAATTGGAGACATTGCAAGATCTCCAGAAATGACGATTAAGTCATAATCGTCAGCTTTTGCCATATCACCAATTAATTTTAATGTTTGATTATCATAATCATCAATACCATAGGCTAAATGTAAATCTGTAACTTGTAAAATCTTCACTTCTTCGCCTTTCATCTCAATTTGGAAGGCATCATTATTAGTATATTCGATTTCATAGGCTGAACATCCATATAATGTCACTAGCGATATCATCATAACGATTAAAAGCATCACTTTTTTCATAAAATTCCCTCTTTCAATACTTCTTCAAGTTCGATTGTTCTAATTAAATTCATCTCATAAAAACTATCTGTTGGTTTAACAAAAACCATTTCATTCTCATTTATATATCTTTTAATCACATGTGTTGTCGGATAAATCATGACTAATTTAGGTTTTTCAGTCGCTAGAAATATAGATTGATCAATCATTTTCGATGTCCCGGAATCAATAATCTCCCACATTGTTTTACTGTTAATCGTTAGTTCCCCATTGGTTGGTACACGAAAGAATAAAATTTGATAACTATGCTTTGAAGTTGTAAAATATATCTTCTTACCTTCAACATGAACCAATCCATATTGATTTAAAATGGATACAGTACGTTGTTTAATATATTCGAGTTTATTTTTTTCTAAAACAACATAGATTATAAACACTGCAAAAGCTAAAGAAACAACCGCTCCAATAATTTGTAATATCATGACTCAATTTTCTCCTTTGATACCGATTTTAAATATCGATCTTCAAATGTACAATGATAGTGGTATCGATCTGCCTCATTTAGAACTGTTGGTAAAAAATAAGGGATGTTGTGAGCAACACCATAATTCTCAAAATCGTTAATCCATTCTATCTTTTTCCAATCCAAGATACCCTCTCGCACTTTTTTTGGAGTTTGATAGATATATGTACTTGGTAATTCAATTAAGAAAATATGCAAACCATTGCCTAAAGCATCAAATGAATTCCAAGTTAGATCACCTTTATCTTTAATTTGATCTAGATGTACTTGAATGCCCGTTTCTTCATCTATTTCGCGAATGATGCACTCTAAAGCTGTCTCGTTGACATCTCGTTTGCCGCCAACACCGTTCCATGAGCCCTTCCAGGGGCTTTTTTCACGATTGACCATTAGTATCTCATCGTTTCTTTTAATAAACCCTAAGGTGTATATATGCATGTTTTCATCCTCATATTTTGTAATCTATAATAAATTATAACATGGAATAGTTTGGGGAAAACAAAAAAGGATGAAATCATCCTTGTTTTTTTGTTAAGAAAATATATTTAATATAAATCATGATCCATGATAAGAGTGCGATTGCCGGAAGCATGAATAAGCCCACGAGTTTCATGACTGTACCAAATCCATATTCAGCAACATTCATAAACCAATATGGATAGAATTCAGTTATTGGTCCAGTGGCAAGAAAAAAAGTAAAATAAGCAAGCGGAAACAAGAGTGATACCCAAAATTGTTTTGGTTTAATTGTTTCTTCTAAACTAACATAATAGAACACTACATATAATATTGGTGTAAATGTGTGTGTTAGGTGTGATTGAAAGCTGATGGGTGGTGTTCCTAATAAAAGATGATAGATTAAACCTGTCATTGTGATATTAATTAAGGCTATTGTTGATAAGTATTTAAACCATTTTTGATCGTGCTTATTAATGAAAACTAAAAATACAGTTACAAAAACAATCAAATTAGACAAATTAGTAAAATATCTTAAATCAGAAAATCCATATAAAAATAAAGACCATAAAATCCCCCATACTGATGAAATTAAGACGAGTATTAATATGATATTTGATAATATATCATTTTTTCTTGAAACGTTCATATTTAAATCCTCCAACTCATTATATTATAGCATCATGAAATGACTTTGTATAGAAATTGAGTTGGGAAATGAAGTTAATTTATCATGATGATTAGATATGTAAGAAAGCAATGACTTTAATGATGATTTTATAATGAAAACAATGATGTTTACTCATTATGAAGTCAGATGGTTAGGCATTGTTATTTCATAACAAGTGATTCCTTGTGAAAATGATATTTTTTTAGCAATCCTTGCTTGATAAATAAACTTTCGCTTTGATCATTAATTGTTATTTTGTCAATATAAGCAGCGTATCATGAGATTTCTTATATTGCAGGGCGAAAATTAGTTGTTTTTTTATTCAATTATGATATGATTAAATTGTAAT
>JAHISX010000053.1 GCA_018817915.1 Bacillota bacterium | reverse complement strand
CTTTGCATAGGTAGTTGATCTCCTTATATGTGATGTTCGCACATTCATTATAACACGGGATTAACTACTCTTTTTATTATCTTAAAGAGTATAAAAATATGAAGAAAAGTAGGTCAAAAAAATCAATTTTTGACACTACCTAATATATTCAGGGGCTTATTTATGAAAAGACGAATAGTTATAGCAGGTTCACTTACCATTTTAATCTTAATTTTCATACCACTTTCTTTGATACTATTTAATTTAAAAGGTCAAGGCATTTTTATGATATCTGCAATTGTAGCGATGGTTTATATTGGTGTTTATGTGTTTGGTGGTGTGCCTAAATTGATTATTTACTCAATTTATGGAGCCATCACAGCATTATTTTTATTCCTATTAGCTGATCCTTATCATTTGCCTGTGGTTATTGTTGGTACTTTACTTGTTGTACTCAACCCTTTGTCAAGTTTTGAAACATATTTAGAAACCAATTTAAACGACGAAGATGTTTTGCCTGTTAGATTTAGTATTAGAGGATCCTATTGGCCATTTTTCTCTTACACAAGAGAAATGAAAAACTTTTATCATTTACCTCAAGCTAGAAAATTATATACGAAGAGTTGGTATTTGCATACAAGACAATTAACAACTCTCCTACTTTTCTCTTTAGGGATTTTCCTATTTATCTTAAGTATTAACTCAATAGCGAACTCTTTAGATAATTTTAACTGGATGCACTTTTTCATCTTTTACATCATCATTATTGTCTTTATCTTAGCATTCTTCATGTTTAAGAAGGGATTTACTTCAACATTTAGAACACTCGTTGTATCCTTATTTCCTCCGGTGATTTATTTATTTATGGTCTCAGATTTCCCGGCAGCAATCAAATATAGCTTTGCCGGTTCATTTGTCATCTTAGGTATTGTTGTATCAATCGTAGAACTTGTTAATTTCTATCAAAGAGTTGCTTATGAAAGTTATCATTACTTTGATGTAGAAGATCAAAGGGAAGTTTTTGCTAATGCTTTATTTGAACCTTTGGTTTATAATGAAACGTTTACTTTATGTGCAGAATATCAAATCAGAGTTTCTCTTGAAGAATTTCAAAAGTATTTCCACGATATCTTAGTTTATGCAAATTATTTTAAATTAATCATCACTGCATATTCTCATAAACAAAATACGATTTACTTATATGCTCATTTTCATGAAAAGGGCGAAAAAAGGGTTGATCGCTTTAAATTATTCTTAGAAGCTAAGTTCAAAATGGCAGTTACAACACGTGCTGAATTTGACCCAAATAAAGAAAATTATGAACAAATGTTTTTTCATCGGACAAATTATATTATTGCAAGAGCTCAAAGCTTAGCAGGTCTACTCAAAGAACTAGAAATTAAGACTAAAATTATCATTAGTTTCATCGTTTACTTCGAACTTGATGATGAGCTCGAATCATTTAGTAAAGAGTACTCAGTGACTGAATTAGATGAACTCAGTGATGAAGCTTATAATACTGTCCGAATCGATATACCATGTATCAATGTGGACTATATGATTGAATCTAAGATTCGCGAGCTGCTCTTATCGCTTTTAATTCATCATGGTAAATTTGTACGCGTATCAGTTTATTATTAGTCATTTCTCATTATCTTATAAAATAAGATAGAATTTATTTAATAAAGAGCGCTATTCTTAGAAAGCGCTTTTATTTTACTTGACAAAAAGTAGTGTTAGTGATAAATTGAAGATGAACCTAGGGAGCAACCGTGGAACCCAAAGCTTTTAATTGGAAGTTAAAACGATGTTGGCGTGAAAGCCGAGAAATTGGAATCCCGATACATCGAAAAGTTAACTCCCCCCTGAACTATTTCGTTCTCACCGCTTTCTAGGCTTTTTTTATGCAAAAAAATATGATATAATTTCTAATAGTGAAAAAGAGGTAATTATCATGAATGATGCTTATAAAATACTCAAGAATTTATCAACATTACCTGGTGTTCCAGGCAATGAGAAGAAAGTCAGTCAATATATTGTTTCTGAAATCACAGATTCTGTTGATGAAGTAACTTATGATCAATTAGGTTCTGTGATTGGCATTAAAAAACAAGATGGCCCTAGAGTCATGATTGCTGGTCATATGGATGAAGTAGGTCTTTTGGTTACTCAGATTACAAAAGAAGGTTTTGTTAATTTTCAAACTTTAGGAGGATGGTTTTCTCAAGTTATGCTCGCTCAAGTTTGGGAAATTTCCACTAAAAAAGGTGTTGTTTTTGCAGTGACTGGCGTCAAGCCACCACATTTGATTCCTGCAGATAAAAAGAATAATGCACTTCCAATTGATACGATGTACTTAGATTTAGGTGTTTCATCCAAAGAAGAAGCATTAGCTCTTGGTGTTGAACCAGGAAATATGGTCACACCACATACTGAATTTAGAGTTTTGGGTAACCCAAAATATTTACTTGGTAAAGCTTGGGACAACAGAATTGGTAGTGCTGTCGTCATTGAAGTGTTAAAAAGATTAAAAGATCATCCAAATCAACTATTTGGAACTTTTACAGTTCAAGAAGAAGTTGGCTTAAGAGGAGCAAAAACGAGTTCATATGTAGTTCAACCTGAAATTGCAATCGCAATTGACTCTGGATTAGGTACAGATGTTCCTGGTGGAGATCCCATCGAACAATCTTTAGGCAAAGGCCCACAAATTTTATTATATGATAGTGGACTCATTCCTAATCAAGCTTTAAGAAGTCTTGCTATAGAAACAGCAAAAGAAGAAAATATTCCTTATCAAGAAGGATTTATCAATGTTGGTAGAACAGATGCTGGTCATATGCATTTGGCTCATCAAGGCGCTGCAGGGTTATCAATCTGTATTCCTACTAGATACTTACATTCGCATACATCAATCATCCATTTTGATGATTATGAAAATACGATCAAACTGGTTGTTGCAATCATTAAAAAACTAGATCGAAAAACAGTCGATCAAATCCTCAATTTCTAAAAAGATAGATATCAACAATTAGCACTCCTAGAGTGCTTTTTATTTGAGATAGTATCAATGATAGACTATACTTAAGGTATAGAGTTTGGTTACTCATGTGATATATTTGACCAACCTAGAAAGATAAAGGCAGATCATATGACAAGAAAAACAATAAAAGTAAGTAACATTACATGTGCTCAATGCGCAAAATCAATTGAAACTTATTTTGATACATTAGATGGCATCGATGCAAAGGTACTTGTCACATCAAAAAAAGTCATCTTTAATTATGATGAAACTCAGTATGATGTGGATCAAATAGCTAATCATTTAAGAATCATTGGGTATTATCCAATTTTGAATAGTGAAGAACAAGAAAAAGCTAAGAAAAGAGATCTAATTGATCTCATTTTAGCAGGCATTCTAACCTTCCCACTTTTATGGACCATGTTTGTCCATTTAGGTATTAAGGTTTATGTCCCTGACTTCTTAATGAATGGCTATGTTCAATGGGCTATTGCTACACCGATTTTATTTTATGTGGGTAGAAGATTTTTCCAAGCAACCTATCACCAAATTAAAGGTCGAAATCTTGGGATGGACACACTAGTTGTTCTGGGAACAAGTGCTGCTTACATCTTTAGTATCTATCAAACTTTAAGTTATACAAGTCAAGCGATGCATCAAATGCCTGACCTTTATTTTGAAACAACTGCAGTCATCATCTTCATGGTTATGATCGGAAATTTCTTTGAAAATAGAGTGAAAGAAAAAACAAGTAATGCTTTACAATCATTAATCAGCTTAAGTGCTAAAGAAGCTCGTGTCATAAGAGATGGTCAAGAGATGATGTTGCCAGTAGATGATGTGAAACCAGGAGATATTATTTCAGTCTTAGCCAATGAGAAAATTGGTCTAGATGGAATCATCTTAAAAGGTAAGAGTTATGTTGACGAAGCCATGATTACTGGTGAACCAATGCCAGCATTCAAAGAAGTAGGCGATCAAGTCATAGGTTCAACCTTAAATATGATAGAAACACTAGAAATTAAAGTAACCGCTGTAGGATCAGATACAGTACTTGCAAATATCATTCAAATGGTTGAAGATACTGCTTTAATTAAACCAAAAGCACAAAGACTTGCTGATAAGGTTGCTGCTTTATTTGTTCCAGTTGTAGTATTCATCAGTTTAACCGTCTTTGTTTTATGGGCATTTGTAGTCAATGGTGGTTACGGCTTAAGTGTTGCATTTGCTCCTGCTATTGCAGTCTTAGTAATTTCATGTCCATGTGCTTTAGGACTCGCAACACCGACATCCATTTCAGTAGGTAGTGGTATAGCATTTAAAGAAGGTATCTTATATAAAGGTGGAGAATTCTTTGAAATCGCAAATAAAATAAGTGCCATCGCATTTGATAAAACAGGAACTTTGACCAAAGGTCACCCAGAATTAAGTGACTTCTTAGGTGATAAGAAGACATTAGCTTATTCAGCATCACTAGAAAAACATTCAAACCATCCCATTGCAAAAGCAATTACAGATGCATATGAAGATGATTATTTAGAAGTGACTGACTTTGAAGTTATGCTTGGTAAAGGTGTTAAAGGAACAATCAATCAAAAGGAAGTTTATGTGGGATCACCTAATATGCTAAAAGACTTAAATCTAGTGCCAAGTGCATTTGATTATAAATTATACTTAAGTCAAGGTAAAACCGTATTCTTCACAGTAGTTGATTTAGAAATCGTCAATATGATTGCTGTTGAAGATCCTATTAAAGAAACAGCTAAAGGTGTTATCACTGAATTAAAGAAAAGAAATATTACACCTTATATGATTACAGGTGATCAAGAAATAACTGCTCAATATATCGCATCTATTTTAGGTATTGAACATGTATTTGCTGAAGTCTTACCGCATGAAAAAGCGGAAAAGATTCTCGAAATACAAAAGACAGGAAAGATTGTAGCATTTGTTGGTGATGGTATTAATGATGCACCTGCATTAAAAATGGCTGATGTAGGATTTGCTGTTGGTAGTGGTAGTGATATTGCTATTGATACATCAGATGTAACTCTCATGAGTTATGATTTAGGTTTAGTAATTAAAGCAATTGATTTATCTCTTGCTACATTAAAAAATATTTACTTGAATTTCTTTTGGGCATTTGCGTATAATATTGTTATGATACCTCTTGCAGCATATGGGTTACTCAATCCATCACTTGCAGGTATTGGTATGGGATTTTCAAGTATTATGGTTGTCTTAAACGCTTTAAGTCTTAATTTATTTAAGTTTAAAAATATACCCGTGGAGGAATAGAAAATGAAAGTAAAAGTTCCAGATATGTCATGCAATCATTGCGTGATGACGATTCAAAAGTCATTATTGGTAAGTGGTTTAAATGCTCAAGTAAGTTTAGTCGATAAATCAGTTAATTTTAAGAATGAAAAAGATTTAGAAAAAGTATTAGAAGCAGTAAAAAAAGCCGGATATAATCCAGAAGTATGAGGATTATTGGTGGAAAGCACCGAGGAAGAAATTTGGTGCGTGTAGGCAAAGTAACAACGAGAGAAACTGCTGATATGGTTAAAGAATCAGTGTTTAATATGCTTGGTGGAACACTTGATGGTGTTGTACTCGACTTATTTGCTGGTTCAGGTGCATATGGCTTAGAAGCTATCTCAAGAGGTGCATCATTTTTATATGCAGTCGATCATGATCGAGATGCAATTAAAACCATCATCGAAAACGCGAAAATATTAAATGAAATGGAGCATGTTTCTGTCAGTTTAAAGGATTACATGCGCTTTTTAAATACAATGGATGAGACCATGCTTTTTGATGTTGTCTTTATTGATCCACCATATGATTTTATTGTCTATAAAGAAGTTTTAGAAAAACTTGATCCACATTTAGTCAAAAATGCACTGATTGTCTGTGAATCAAAAAAACAAGTAATACTTGATGAAGAGATAGCATCTTTGGTTAAGATTAAAGAACGTGTCTATGGCATCAAACGAATTACCATTTATCAAAAAAAATAGGACCTTCTCGAAGGTCCTTATTTTATGCGCTTATTTGTAAGCAATTCTGCTTTTCCCATTCTACCAACTTGAAAAGTCAAAGAGCGGAAATGGTATTTCTCAAAATGATCTAAATCATCCTTATAACTAAGAAGTGTAATCTCTTTAAGATCAGTACCTTTGACATCAATTTGATCACCAGTAGCAATCCAGTACAAATAATGTTTTTCTATTTTTTTATCTTCTTGTTTTAAGATGGCAATACCAATTGGATCAACAATATAATTTGGATTGTTAAAGAAATCAGCAATCACAACGCGCTGTTTATTTTTAGGAATGTCGTAATTGTATATCTTTTCCTTATTTCTACCAATAATTAAGATTACTTTTTCTGATTCTATTTGAGCATTCGTGATGACCATATAGATGCCAAATATAAAGGATAATGTCAGAACACCAATAATGACATACTTCATATAATCCTCAATATAGAAATAGGCAAGAATACCAAAGGTTAATGAACCAACAATTGAAATATAACTAAAGATTGATGATAAATATTTGGGTTGTATATCACCTGATATACCTTTGAGTTTCTTTCCTTTGAATTTAACTCTGAATGAAGGTAGACCTCCAGTAATTCTTAAAAAGCCATATAAAGCGACTAAAACAGGTAGGACAGTAGCTACAAAATAAAGAATCATTATCTTTATATCGATATTTAGAAGTATGCCACCAATAAAATTAAATAGCTCAACAGCAAGTAAAATAGATAAACCAATAACCGATATTTTTCTATTTCTTCCTAGGATGCTATAAACAAAGTATGCCATAATAAAATAACTGGCGCTATTAATGATAAAATCGACAATATAGTTCATGTTTTTCCCCTTTAGAATGTAGGTTTCGAACACATTATAAACAAATTATGTGAATATGTCAAACAGTACTCCTTTATGCTTGTTTTTTAGCGATGAATCAAGTAAAATAAATATAGCAAGTGAGGAGTGGTTTAAGTGTCAATAGCAATTTGGTTATTTATCGTATTATTGGTTGTTGCATTACTCGTTGGTGGGGCAATTGGTTTTTTCCTTGCAAGAGCTTGGTTTAAAAAGTACTTGGAGAAAAATCCACCTGTTAATGAAATGATGATCAGAGAAATGATGAGACAAATGGGAAGAACCCCATCAGAAAAACAAGTTCGTCAAATCTTAGCTTCAATGAATCAATACAAATAGTCTTTAAAAATGACATATGGAAATATGTCTTTTTTTTATTCATCACAGGCAGTTGATTAAAGAACTGTCTTTTTTTATAAACAGTAAAATCAGATATTTATTTCTAGGAAAATAAAGGATATAAAAATAAATTTATCTAAAATACACTTGACATCAATACGAGAAAGATGTATCTTTAATATATGGACTACACTTGTAGTCTCGGAGGTTGTATATGAAAGATGAGAAAATTACAGAATCTGAATGGCAAATCATGCGTATCCTTTGGGGGAACAGTCCACAATCGTCTGCCCAAATCATAAGTCAAACTGCATCAATTAACACCTGGTCACCAACGACAATCAAAACATTTATTTCACGTCTTGTTGATAAAGGTGTTATAGGATTCAGACTAGAAAATAATAAAAGAGTCTATTTTCCTTTAGTAACAGAAAAACAATGCGTATTAAATGAAATGAAATCTATCATTCATATGATTTATGGTGGGAAAATGAACTACGAAACAGAACATTTTATTTTCTATGGCAATGATGATCAAGAATTTATTCATCAATTATCATCAACAATCGAAATTGATTTAGAAACTTTATCACATCATCTTGATTTTCAGTTCACTCAAAAACAATCTATCTATCTACACTCAAGTCAAAATCGTCTTTTTTCTGCATTAGGGATGACTTCAGCACCATCATGGGTTCGAGTAGCATCCATGTGGAATATACTTCATGTAGCACCAAAAGAAACATTTACAAATCGTATTTCCAATCGATTATTACATCATATTCTAACTGAATCTATTCTTTACCAAATGAATCCAAATTTACCCTATTGGCTTCAACAAGGTATTTCTGCATATGAAAGTCAATGGCTAACTTTTGATGAAATCAAAGATTCATTGATTAAAAACAGTGAGATGATTAATCATCTTAATTTAAACAATTTATCTGAAAATTTCCAATTATTTAGAGAAAGTAATAGGCACGAATTAGCCTATTCATTAATCGACTATATGGTTAAAAATCATGGGTACCATGCACTCAACGATTTTGTAAACCATCCAAATGATATGAAGCGCATCTTTGGTACGGATTTACAAACATTCCTAAAAAATTGGAGAGCATATATCATCAGTCAATATTTAGGGGATGAGAACTTATGATGAATAAATTTAAACTAATTATACTGATTATACTTGCAGCTTTTTTTATCTATAGTTGTACACCTGAAGAAACTATAACCATCCTATGCGAAGATAACGAGACACTAATTGATGGTAATTGCGAAATCACACCTGTTGTTTGTGATATTGATCAAACACTTGAAAATGGAATTTGTGTGACTTTACCACCTGAGTGCTCATAGAGTGAAATTCTTGTCGATGGAATTTGTGTATGGAATCAAGAAAGTGAAAATGATATAACATACACGCTACAAATGGTAACACATGATTTTTATCAACTTGTTTCAAGTTTAGAAGACAATAACCCAAAGTTGTTTTCCAATCAAGATGAAATAAGTCGCGTCATTAGAGAACAAAAAGCACTATTGCATGCTGGGATGACTCAAATCGAATTAATTCGTGTTTTAGCACCTATTATTTCAGCGTACAGATGTGGCCATACTGCAATATTCCCTAGTGAGACTTTGTATGCTGACATCATTGAGAACAACCCTATATTCCCACTATTTGTTAGATTATTTGATCAAGAATTATACATTGTCGGCAATAACGAATCCTACGATATAACTATAGGATCCAAAATTGTAAGTATTAATGGTTATACAGTGGAAAATATACTGGAAATATTGCTCAATTCAACATCATCTGATGGTCAAAATATCACATTCAAATATGGAATTATTGATATGATGTTTAATGAACTTTTCTTTCAATACGTGACAAGCGATGAGACGTTTATCGTTGAGTACATTGAACCTAATACATCAACTATTCTGTCAAAACAAATGGACGGATTAACCAGTGAAATCCTTTTTGGAAATAATAATTTACAAGACAATATTCCATTTCATGCAGAATATATGGATGAATATGCGATTTTAAAAATTGAAACTTTTCAACCATTTGGCATTTATACAAGATCAAGCTTTGCAAACTTCTTTCTTGAATTTTTTACCAATGTAGATAATTTAGATATCCAAAATGTTATCATTGATATTCGAAATAATGGCGGAGGAGATCCAACTGTATCAAGTGATCTATTCTCATATATTGCTTCATATTCCCAACCCTATTTCGTTCCTGAAAGCTTAAATTATTACCCAGGTTTAAAATCAAATATTCCTTTGAAGGAACCACATTTTAATAGGAATTTATATGTACTCATCAATGGTATGAGTTTTTCAACCAGTGGTCATTTTTCAGCTTTAGTGAAATCTCAGAATATAGCAACATTTATTGGAGAAGAATCTGGTGGTTCATACACATGTTCAGATAACTCAACACAAATTGAATTAGATCATACAGGCATCATGTTATATACCTCACAAACGATTTGGACTGTTGTAACAAGTGATTTAGTGTTTGGTAGAGGCATTATGCCAGATTATGAAGTCATTCCTACCATTGAAGATTGCTTAAATAATGTCGATACAGTTTTAGTCTTTACTCTCAATTTAATTACAGAAGATTGATTTTTATTAACAATTTAATAGACACTTTCATACTAGTATATCAAGTATGATGGTGTTTTTTTGTAGCAGTAAAAAAAAGACACCAATTAAAGTGTCCATTTATTAGTTGATTTTAGATTGACTTATTTTTCCTTTTGGGATAAAATTTCAATTCAGTTCCAGCTCTTAATCTCCTATAATTCAATTTATGTCTGATAAAGATGAGAGTCGCTAGACATGATACAATGATAAAATCCATGATTCGTGTTGGTTGATTATATAAACTATCTTGTAAAAAGATTCGGATGAAGAAATAAATTAATGTAAATGATGCCGCTGTTGTTGATGCTACAGAAACATATTTAGTCAATATGAAGATGAGTAAGAAAACAAGAATAATGACTAATGCTAACCAAGGTTCAATTGCAAAGATCATACCAGCGGATGTAGCAACTGCTTTTCCACCCTTAAAATTGATATAAATTGGGAAAACATGTCCTATGACTGCTGCCATACCGTAAACACTAGAAATATTGATATCATACTGACTGACTAAATAAAGACTACTATCACCAGTAAAATGGCCAATCAAGTAAACAATCAATATCACCAAAGCACCTTTAAGTCCATCAAAAATGAATGCAAAGATTCCATATTTAAAACCTAAAACTCTTGTTGCATTGGTTGCACCTGTATTTTTTGAACCATGTTCTCTTATGTCAATATTTTTAAATACTTTTCCGATAATCAAACCACTAGGAATTGAACCGAGAAAATATGATAATATCATAAATAAAGATATCCAAACATATGTCATATAATCACCCCATTACTTACATATTATATCATGCAAAACCACAATGTCAAATGATTAAATAAAACATAATCATACATTGTATTTGACCATATTTTTTGGTATAATAGTCTCATAAAAATAAGTTGGTGATCACGTGAATAAAACAAACAAAATTTATGATGAAAAGTCGATTCAAATTCTTGAAGGCCTTGAAGCGGTAAGAAAAAGACCTGGGATGTACATCGGATCGACAGATGCAAAGGGACTCCATCACCTTGTCTGGGAAATTGTAGATAATGCAATTGATGAATCATTATCCGGATATGGTAATGAGATTTCTCTTACAATTAAAGCTGATAACAGCATTGAGGTTTCTGATAGCGGTCGTGGTATGCCTTATAAAATGCATGCTTCAGGACGTCCGACAACGGAGATCATTTTTACTGTTTTACATGCTGGTGGTAAGTTTTCTGATACTGACGGATACAAAGTATCCGGTGGTCTTCATGGTGTAGGATCATCAGTTGTAAATGCTTTAAGTCAATTTCTAGAAGTAACTATCTATCGTGATGGTATGATATGGCGTCAAAGATTTTCAGATGGTGGATCCAAAATTGGACCACTTGAACGTATCGGTGAATCCAAAAAAACTGGAACAACAGTCTGGTTTAAGCCAGATCCTAAAATATTTTCAACAACATTATTTCAATATGACATGATTAAAGAACGTTTGAGAGAAGCTGCCTTTTTAATTAAAGGATTGAAGATTAATTTGAATGATCAGCGTAAATCTCAAAAGGAGTCATTTAAGTACGATGACGGTATTAAAGCTTATATTGAATTCTTAGATAAAGATAAAACTGGCCTTCATGATACGTACTTAATCGTATCTGAATATGTTTTAGCAGAAAAGAAGAAAAAGAAAATAGAAATTGATATTGCTTTCCAGTTTACAACAAGCTATCAAGAGAACATTCTATCCTTTGTCAACAATGTACGCACCAAAGATGGTGGGACACATGAAATTGGATTTAAATCTGCTTTAACGAGAGCCCTCAATGATTATGCAAGAAAATATAATATATTAAAAGATAAAGATAGTAACTTAGACGGCTCAGATATCAGAGAAGGTCTTACTGCTGTTATCTCCTTAAGAATACCTGAAGAAGTTCTTGAATTTGAAGGCCAAACAAAAGGTAAACTTGGTACACCGGAAGCAAGAAACGCAACAGACTCAGTTGTTTATGAAAACATAACAACTTATATGGAAGAAAATAAAGCCATAGCAAGTACGATTATCAATCGTTCTCTTTCTGCTCAAAAGGCTAGAGAAGCCGCAAGAAAAGCAAGAGATGAAGCAAGAAATGGCAAGTCAAAACAAAAGAAAGAAATGTCTTTGAGTGGTAAATTAACGCCAGCTCAAGGTAAAGATAAGAATCTAAATGAATTATTTTTAGTTGAAGGTGATTCTGCGGGTGGTTCTGCTAAACAAGGTCGAAATAGACGTTTCCAAGCAATTCTACCACTTCGCGGTAAAGTCATTAATACAGAAAGAACTTCAATTGAATCCATTTTAAGAAATGAAGAAATTAGTACAGTTATCTATACAATAGGTGCTGATTTTGGTATTGATTTCGATCTTAAAAAGTGTAACTATAAGAAAGTTATTATCATGACAGATGCTGATACTGATGGTGCACATATTCAGATTTTATTGCTCACATTCTTCTTTAGATACATGCGTCCTTTGATTGAAGATGGTAGGTTATATCTTGCTCAACCGCCTCTTTACAAGCTTACTAAAAAAAGAGGTAAAAAAGAAGAGATCTTCTATGCATGGACAGATGAAGAATTAAAAGCGAAAATAGATGATTCACCATATAACCTTCAAAGATATAAAGGGTTAGGTGAAATGAATGCTATTCAATTATGGGATACAACAATGAATCCTGAAACAAGATCACTGATTCAAGTTAATATTGATGATATCAGTGCTTCAGATAAGCGAATCTCGATTTTGATGGGTGATGATGTTGCGCCTAGAAGAGCATGGATTGAAGATAATGTTGATTTTGAAATCAGTGATGATTTTGATTTAACTCAGGGGGTGGAATGATGTCTGTCAGCAAAGACCTCGATAAATTTATCGAAAATGTCATCGAATCATCCTTAGAAGATATAGTATCCGAACGTTTTGCAAGATATGCTAAATATATTATTCAAGATCGTGCATTACCTGATGCTAGAGATGGGTTAAAGCCCGTACAAAGACGTATCTTATACGCGATGCAACAATTAGGTATGCTACACAACAAACCCTATAAGAAGTCAGCAAGAATTGCTGGAGAAGTTATGGGTAAGTACCATCCTCATGGAGATTCTTCCATTTATGAAGCCATGGTGCGCTTAAGTCAAGACTTTAAGATGCGTGTTCCTTTAATTGATATGCATGGAAATAATGGTTCAATTGATGGAGATTCCGCAGCAGCGATGCGTTATACTGAAGCACGTTTGTCACGTGCATCAGAAGCCTTACTAGGTGATATCGATAAAAGAACTGTTCCATTTGTTCCCAATTTTGATGATGAAGAATTGGAACCAGTTGTTCTTCCAGCTAAATTTCCTAATCTTCTTGTTAATGGTGCAACTGGTATTAGTGCTGGTTATGCAACTAAAATTCCTCCTCACAATTTAAAAGAGGTTGTTTCAGCAACCATCGCATATATTGATAACGAAAATATAACTTTTCAAGAAATATCAGAAATTATTAAGGGGCCAGATTTCCCTACCGGTGGTATTGTTCAAGGTCATGCAGGTATTTTATCTGCACTTGAAACAGGTGCTGGTAAAATTGTTATCCGGGCGAAGACTTATGTTGAAGAAGTCTCAAAGAGTCAAGATAAAATCATCATCTTTGAAATACCTTTTGAGGTTAACAAAGCCGATTTAGTCAAATCAATTGATATGTTAAGGATTGATAAAAAAATCGATGACATCTTAGAAATTAGAGATGAATCTGATAAAGATGGTTTGCGTATTGCGATTGATTTGAAAAAAGGCGCAGATGCACAATTCATATTGAATTATCTTTATAAATCAACAGATCTTCAAGTCGCATACAACTATAATATGGTAGCAATACTTAATCATCGTCCAGTTTTAGTCGGTGTTATTCCTATCATAAAAGCTTATGTTGATCATCAAAAAGATGTTATTACTAACCGTTCAAACTTTGAATTATCTAAAGCAAGTAAGAGACAGCATATTGTTGATGGTTTGATTAAGATGGTTTCAGTTGTTGATGAAATCATTAAGATCATTCGTGCTTCCCAAAATAAACAGGGAGCTAAAGAAAACATCATGGAGACTTTCGGATTCTCCGAACTTCAGGCTGAAGCGATCGTAACCTTACAACTCTATCGTTTATCCAATACAGATATTCTTGCTCTTCAACAAGAAAATGAAGGTCTTGATGTGCGTATTAAAGAACTTGAACACATCTTATCTAGTGAAAATGCCTTAAGACGAGTCATCAAGAAGGAATTAATTGAGATTTCTGATTTACTTGGTGATGAAAGAAAATCTGAGATTGAAGCTGAAATCGAGAATATTAAGATTGATCACAAAGAACTTATCAGTGAAGAAAAAGTGATGATTGGTATTACTAAAGAAGGCTATATTAAACGTGCAAGCACGAGAAGCTATCAAGCATCTTTATCCGTAGGTTTAAAAGCTGATGATGCACTCATCTTTGAACAAGAACTTAATACATTAGATACATTGCTACTGTTTACAAATCTTGGTAACTACATCTTCCTTCCAGTATATAAACTTGATGAGCAAAAATGGAAAGATTTAGGTATCTATATTAATAACATCGTTCCAATTGATAAAAATGAAAGAATCTTTAAAGTCTTATCTGTCTCAAACTTTAGTTCTGGACAGTCAGTACTTTTAGCAACTGCACAAGGGATGATGAAACAAGCCAAATTAAGTGATTTTGAAGTCACGAGATATAATAAACCAATGAAAGCGATGCGTTTAGATAATCATGATGAATTGGTCTATGTCGATCTAAATGAGCGCATCAATATTCTTTCAATCTCTGAAAAGGGTTATGCCTTAAGATTTAGATCTGTTGAACTTCCAATGTATGGATTGCAAGCAGGCGGTGTTAAGTGTATGTCTTTATCTGAAGATGACAACTTGGTATCGGCACTCTACGTGAATCCAAGCGATGAGTTTATTATGCTCACCTCTAGAGGTCATGTCATTAAAGATGTTGTTGAAGAATTGCCAATCTACAATAGAAATAGACGTGGTATTTTGGTCATTGAACATCAAAAAGCAAATCCACATCTTGCCGTATCAGCAGCAAGAGTTTCTAGACAACAGCTTAAAGAAGATGTTCCTGTACTTATCGTGACCGAAAAAGGTTCGATGAAGGCAGTTGTTTCTGATTTAAAATACACAGGTAATAAGTTTGGTAAGAAAATGTTTGATGAAGAAAGCCTTGGCAGGGGTTATAGCATTGAGATATTTGATGCTAAAGAGGAAGTATTAGACGAAAAAGTAACTGACCGAGTGAAAAAAAAGACAGTAAAAATTGTTGAAGCAGTCGATATCCTCAAAGAAGAAATTATCGTTAAAGACAATAAAAAGATTCATCTCAATCGCTTTGATTTATTTGATGACGAAGATGAAGAATAAGGGAGAAATAATTATGAATTTTCAATTTAATAACAAAACTTACACATATGAAAAACCAATCGCTTTAAAGGATTTTGCAATTCAATTAAAAGAAAATGATGTTTTAGCTGCTACTGTCAATGGTCGTTTAAGAGAATTATCTTATATTCCATCAAAAGATGCTAAGATTAGCTTCTTAAAATACAATCACAGTGACGCCATTCGAATTTACGAATCAACATTACGCTATGTCATCGCAATGGTGATTCAAAAGTTATACCCAACAGCAAAAATTAAATTTAACTATAGTATTTCTAGATCAATTTTAGGAATATTTGACTATTTTGATGGTGTCGTCAATGCTCAAGTCGTTGAAAACATCAAAGATGAAGTTCAAAAGATGATTGATTTAGACTTGCCAATCACAAGAAAACGGGTTTCAATTGCAGCTGCTACTAAACTTTATACAGAATTGGATATGTTAGACAAAGTTGCTATCTTAAAATATCGTGAAGAAGACTATGTAAACTTATATGAATGCAAAGGTTATACCAATTACATGTTTGGTTATATGCTACCTTCAACTGGGTATTTAAGAGAATTTAAATTATTCTTATATCATCCAGGATTCATCATTCAGTATCCTAGAGCAGAATTTAATGGTGAGATTCCTCCATTTTCTGATGAACCAAGATTTGGTATGGCGCTTAAAGAAGCCGCTAAGTGGGGTAAAGTCATTCATGGAAACACTATTCCTTTAATTAATGAATATGCGAAAGATTTTGCATCTTCAGTAGATTTTGTTAACATGTGCGAAACCAAACATGCACATATGCTATATGACCTAGGAACTCAAATTCAAACCAATATGGATAATATTCGCTTGATCGCTATAGCAGGACCTTCGTCATCGGGTAAAACTACATTTTCAAATCGTTTGCGTATCGAACTCATGAGTCGCGGCATTATGCCAGTCATGATTTCAATTGATGACTACTACTTCAACAAAGACTTTGCACCAAGAAATGATGATGGATCTCCTGATTTAGAACACGTTGATGCAATTGATGTTGCACAATTTAATCATGACATGTTATCACTTGTTCAAGGACAGGAAGTTACGCTTCCTAAATTCAATTTCCAAACTGGACAAAGAGAAAAAGGGAAAACCATTCGTTTATTAGAAAATACACCAATCATTATTGAAGGTATCCATGCTTTAAACGAAAAACTAACTAGAAGTATTCCTAAACATCAAAAATTCAATATTTATATCTCACCGCAAACACAGCTTCATATTGATAATCATAATCCAATCAGTATTACTGAACTCCGATTATTAAGACGCATCGTAAGAGATCAAAAATATCGTAATTCATCAGCTACAGATACGATGGATATGTGGCCATCAGTAAGACGTGGAGAATTTAGATGGATTTATCCAACACAAAAAGAAGCTAATTTTGTGTTCAATTCGGAATTAACTTATGAATTTGCAGTATTAAAGAAACATGCAGTCAAGCAACTGCAAGCTATCCCAAGTGATAATGAACATTACATCACTGCAAATCGTATCCTTAAGTTCTTAAAATATTTTAATGACATTGACGATGAAATCGTCCCATGTAACTCCTTGTTAAGAGAATTTATCGGGGGCAGTAGCTTCCATTAAGAAAGGTTTGATTGAACATGAAGGCTTTAGCAAATATGGAACGCATCCAAATTTCTAATGAAGTGGTATTACTTTTGTTATCACTTTATGAATCTAAAGGTAAATCTTTCTTTTATGATGATTTATTTAGTAGGGATTTAGGTGCATTTGAAAGAAAGACAATGGAAAACAATTTAATTGCACTTGCTCATTATCTTAATTTAAACATGACAGATGCAAGAATTAAGCTTTTTGCTAAAAAACCAATGTCAGCAAGAACTAAAGATGAATTTTTGTTATCTAATTTAAAGAGTGCGCTCAATCAGCTCCATAAAAGACCAGAATCTTTTGAACTTCTCGTCAATGAAGTTGGTAATTTGATCAAACTTTTAACAAAGAATGCAGATCCAATTGCTTTTGGTACTTATGAAAAGCAAGAAGATGGCATGCTTAAATTAAAGAAGGTATCAAAAAAAGATGATTTAGACCTATTAATGCAATTATTTGAAAGAAATTTAAAAACTAAAAAATATGAACTCACTCAACTCATTGCTAATTTCTATGTCGACTTTCTAAATATGAACATTTTAACGAAACATAATGATTTAGTAGCTCTGATCTTACTTTATGCACTCTTAGCTAAAAACTTCTCTGTTTTTAAATATGTGAGTTTCTTTAAGTATTTCCTAAAGGAAAAAGAAGGTTGGCAAAGTGGAATCATTACAGCAAACTACTACTGGTCCTCGGGATTTGCGCAAACCGATATGTTATCGAGAATGCTTGTTAATCTACTCCTTAAATCATATGAAGAAGTTGATGATATGGCACATGAATATATATTTGAAAAAGATTTAAACAAATCAAATAATATTGAAAATAGTATCTTGAAGCTTGAAGAAATATTTACTAAAGAAGATCTAAGAAAAAGACATCCAAATGTGAGTGATGCGACGATAGATCGAACGCTCAAGCGTTTAAAACTTGAAGATAAGATTCGTCCTTTAGGTAAAGGAAGAAGCTCAAAATGGCAACGTATCGTCTCTGGCAATAAGAAATATGGTATGGAACAACTCTCATTATTTAACGATTAAGGGCTCAGCCCTTTTTTTGTTTAAATAATGCGTTTTTTTAATAATATCATTGATATTTGATATAATAAATTATAGAGGTGAAGATCAGTATGGACATGTCACAAATTAAAAAATTAAGAGAAGAAACTGGAGCAGGTATGCTAGATTGCAAAAAAGCACTAGAATCTTCATCTGGAGACTATGCTTTAGCACTTAAATCATTACAGACAACAACACAAAAATCTGAAGGTAATTCAAGGGTTGCTTCCAAGGGTTTATGTAGTGTCGTCATCAATCAAAATCAAGCCATTTTATTTGAAGTAAATGCAGAGACAGATTTCGTTTCGAAGAACGAATATTTCGTTCAATTAATCCAAGATCTTGGACCTCTTTTGATTCAATCAAATGTTACAAATGCTAAAGATGCACTTCTATTAAAAATGGATGATCTTACTGTTGGACAAAAGATACAACAAACGGCATCTATCATTAAAGAAAACGCTCAGTTAAGACGTTTTTACCGCGTTATTAAAGAAGATACTCAAGGGTTTGGTTCCTATGTACACCAAGGTGGTAAGGTTGTTACACTTGTCATTTTAGACCAAAATAATTCACAGATTGCAAATGCTTTAGCGATGCAAGTTACAGCAAACTCTCCATTATATATAGATCCAAAAACCATCGATGAAGACACCATAAATTATGAAAAATTTATGTTTGAAAAAGCACATGGAGCATTGGATGAAAATCAATTTAATCAACACTTAAATGAGATCTGTTTACTCACACAAGATTATATTAAAAATCCAGAAATCAAAGTCAGCGATTTACTCAAAGAAAATAAAATCAGTTTGATTGATTTCTTTAGATTTGAATTAGGTCAAGGCATTGAGAATAAATTGAATTGCAAGTTAGATATACCATGTGATGGCTCTTCAATTACAGTTACGCCTATTTATTGATTGAAAAATATAAGAAAATGCTCATTATAGTTTATAATGAAGCTAGGAGGAATGGAAAATGAAATTTGATGTAAATGTAGGAAAGATTGACCAGTATATCCGTTATTTTCTTGGAGTTGCATTTATCGTATTATCCTTTTGGTTAAGTTTGTGGTTCTTTATTGGTACAGTCATCATGTTTGCAACTGCATATTTTAAATTTTGTCCAATCTACCGGATCATAGGTGTTAAAACAAGTAAAGCAACAGATACAACAGACGAAGAAAAATAAGCCCTCTGGGCTTTTTTTTTCGTAATATATAAAAAAAAGCTCTTGCGAGCTAATTAAACATGCCTGATTTTAATACCTTCATGACTTGTTCTGTAATGCGATCTAAATCCTGGTCAGTGAGTGTGTCTCTAAATAGAATTTGTAAACCAACGAAATTTGAAATACCCATAAGGATATAAGATAATGTTTCCAAATCTAGATCTTCTCTAACTTCGCCATCATCTACCGCATGATGCAGTTGTCTAATATAATCATGTGAGAAGGTTTCATAATACTCTCTAAACAATGCTTTATCAGCAAACATTGATTCCCAGATAATTCGGTAAGCTAAAGGATCTTGCCAAGCAAACTTCAAGAACGCTCTTAATCCAAGACGTTCTTTTTCATATCTTGTCTTAGAATCACCAATGCCTTCACTAATCGCTTTTCTAATTGATTTTCTATATTTCGCTAATAAATATGAATATAAAGCAAACTTATCATCAAAATATAAGTAAAAAGTTCCAGTAGCTATACCGGCTTTATTGATAATCTCATTAATTGATGTTGCTTGATACCCATTTTTTGAGAAAAGCTTCTTTGCAGTCTCGATAATTTGATCAAAAGTTTTTTGTCCATCTTTACGTTTTGGTAAACGATAATTCATTTGGTCCATGTCATCACCTAATAATAGTGTATAACAAACTTAAAAAAAAGACAATCACATTATTATTTCGCTTGACAATAAATCAAACAAGGTATATCATTAAGGTAAACATGAACAATTATTCATATTAAGTGAATACAAGAAAGAAGGCTATATGATGAAAGGCAAAACTATTGGGGAACTAACGTTAGGTGATTCTGCTTATTTCGAGAAGACAATCACTGATGCTGATGTACTCCTTTTCGCTGGTGTTTCTGGTGATATGAATCCAGTACACATAAATGATGTTTACGCAGCACAATCTATATTTAAAAAGCGCATTGTGCATGGAGGTTTAGTATCATCTTTGTTTTCAACTGTTCTAGGAACACAACTTCCTGGTATGGGCACGATCTATTTACAACAGGATTCTAAATTTATTAAACCTGTTTACATACAAGATACTGTTAAAGCTGTTGTTGAGGTTGAAGAAATAAACCTTGAAAAAAATCGAGTTAAATTTAAAACGACAGCATACAATCAGAATGGAGAAGCAGTTGTAGTCGGTTATGCAACTGTCATGCCACCAAAATGAAAAATGAATTATTAGTTAAAATGGTTGAAGAATTCGCTCTAAATGTCGTGAAGCCAAGAGCAAGAGAAATTGATGAGACAGAATCATTTCCTTTAGATACAGTTAAGGAAATGGCTAAATATGGCTTGATGGGATTACCTTTTTCAACTGAGTTCAATGGTGTAGGTGCTGATACTAAAGCATACATAGATACAATAAGAATCATTTCTAAATATTGCGCAACAACAGGAACCATTCTTTCAGCTCACACCTCATTATGTTCACATCCAATCAACCAATATGGTACAGTCCCTCAAAAAGAAAAGTATTTAACTAAACTGAATACTGGTGAATACTTAGGTGCATTTGGACTTACTGAAGCCGGTGCTGGAACAGATGCATCAAGACAACAGACAAAAGCTGTTGATTGTGGAGACTATTACGAGATTACAGGTAGCAAAATTTTCATCACAAATGCTGGTTATGCTGATGTTTACATCATCTTTGCGATGACAAATGCAGAATTAGGTCTTAAAGGGATCTCAGCATTCATTATTGAAAAAGACCTTAAGGGCTTTACTATCGGGCCAAAAGAGAAAAAAATGGGCATTCGAGGATCGTCTACATGCGAACTCATTTTTGATAAAGTACAAATTCCTAAAACACAATTACTAGGTAAGGTTGGTGAAGGCTTCAAAATAGCCATGACAACGTTAGATGGTGGTAGAATTGGTATTGCTGCTCAAGCACAAGGTATTGCTGAAAGTGCATTTGAAAAGGCAGTATCCTATGTAAAAACTAGAACTCAATTTGGTAAACCTATTGCAGCTTTTCAGCATACTCAATTTGTTATTGCAGACCTAAAAACGCAAATTGAAGCAGGTAGACTATTATTGTATAAAGCAGTTGAAGATAAGGATAATAATCTTTCTTATACAGAATCTGCAGCTATGGCTAAATTGTTTTGTTCAAGATTAGCTGTCGAAGTTGCGGATTCTGCAATTCAACTGATGGGTGGTTATGGTTATATTAGAGATTATGAAGTAGAACGCTATTTACGCGATGCAAAAATAACTGAAATTTATGAAGGCACTTCTGAAGTTCAACGCATGGTTATTGCAGGAAAGGTGTTAAGATCATGAACATTATTGTATTAGTTAAACAAGTTCCTGACACAACAGAAATTAAAATTGATAAAGAAACCAATACGCTCATCCGTGTCGGTATTCCAAATATTATCAATCCAGATGATTTAGCTGGTGTTGAGGAAGCATTAAAACTTAAAAGTCTATATGGTGGCACAGTAACTACCATTACAATGGGGCCATTGCAAGCGGAATCAATGATTCGCGAACTTTATGCACGTGGTATTGATGATGCATATTTATTATCAGATAAACGTTTTGCTGGTTCTGACACATGGGCAACATCAAAAATTCTTTCAACTTTCATCAAAACATTAGAGTATGATTTGATTATAGCTGGTTACCAAGCCATTGATGGAGATACAGCGCAAGTTGGTCCACAAATTGCTGAATTCTTGAATATCCCCCAAGTCACACATTTAAAACAAATCAAAAAAATCGAAGGAAATCAAATCTTCTTAGATAAAGCATATGAACATGAAACTCAAACACTTTCTGTAGAGCTTCCTTTATTAGTAACAACGCTTAAAGCAATGAATACTCCAAGATATATGGATGCCTTTCATATCTGGACAGCTTTTGATAAAGAAGTTAAAATCATAAAATTTGATGATTTGGATATTGATCCAAGATACATTGGTTTAGCTGGTTCACCAACAAGAGTCAAAAAGACATATACTAAACAAGTTGTTCCTAAATCACCAAAAGAAGTTTTAGAACCAAAGGATGCAGCTAAAAAGATCTTCAAATTAATTTATCCATATATGGAGGTAAAATCACAATGAAAACATGCGCAATTTTTGTAGAACAACGCAATCAAAAGTTATGTGCAATAGGTCTTGAATTGATCAGTGAATCCAGAAGATTATTGACAGATCAAGCAAAAGTTACAGCCATCTTTTTAACTGGTCAAGTTGAGCAAAGTCACTTAGATGACATGTCAGCTTGTGGTGCAGATGAAATTATTGTTGTTTCAGATGATAAACTCATTGATTATGATACACATTATTACTCAAGTGTATTAAGTTCAATCATAGAAAAGCATCAATTTGATGTTGTTTTACTTGGTTCAACACTCATTGGTAGAGATTTAGGACCTCGTATATCAGCGCGTGTTCATACTGGACTTACTGCAGATGCAACAATACTCGAATTCAATTCAACTCCAGAAAAGTTAGAGTTATTCGCAACCAGACCTGCATTAGGTGGCAATATATTTGCAACAATTATTTGTCCTGAAACACTACCTCAAATGGCGACCATTAGACCAGGTGTCTTTTCAATTCACATGGATTGCCAAAAGCAGGCAACAATCATCAATGAAATATTTGATGTAAAAACACCTTCAAAAGTAAAAATTCTTAAAAAGCATCCCTTAATATCTGATGAAAAAGATTTAACTAAAGCAAGATTGATCATTGCTGGTGGAAGAGGTGTTGTCAATATGTTTGATACACTGAAAGATATTGCGCTATTAACAGGTGGTGAAGTCGCAGCATCACGTGCTGTTATTGATGCTCAAATTGAACCAAAAGACCGACAAGTTGGTCAAACAGGTATAACTGTTCGCCCTTCGGTTTATTTGGCTTCTGGCATCAGTGGAGCGATTCAACATGTGAGTGGCATGGATAAATCGGAATTAATTATCGCAATGAACACTGATCCTGACGCTTTAATTTTTGATATTGCTGATGTTTCTATCGTTGCAGATGCAAAACTTGTATTGCCTTTACTAAAGGAAGAAATTCTAGCAATGAAGCATTATGAATAAATGATGGATGGAGAAAAAGTAACGTTTATTCGTTATTTTTTCTTCTTTATTTAATTCTATATATAATGATTTAAATTGATTGACAAAATAATGAGCATGTGATAATATGAAATCGTACTATGAATAATTGTTCAAGTTATTATAAATCGCTTACATTTTGAAACATAATAGCAATAAAGCCATTGTGATAGTTTTTTATTATTTATGCTAACTTTTTTAAAAAATACTGAAAGCGCTTTTACGCAAAGGAGAAATTAAATGAAAAAAGTTTTTATCGTTGGTGCAAAAAGAAGTCCGATTGGATCTTTCATGGGATCACTTGCTCCTCTTCATCCAGCAGAATTCGGTTCACAGGTTTTGAAAACATTACTTGATGAAACACAAATTGATAAGGCACAAATTGATGAAGTACTTGTAGGAAACATTTTACCCGCTGGTCTTAAGCAAGGACTAGCTCGCCAAATTTCTATTCATGCCGGTGTACCTAACACAGTCCCTGCGTATGGCGTCAATATGGTATGTGGTAGTGGAATGAAAACTGTGATGAATGGTTATTCTAACATTGCTTTGGGTTTACATCAATTAGTTGTAGCTGGTGGAGCTGAATCAATGAGTGGAACACCCTATCTTGTGACTTCACAAGTACGTAGTGGTATTAAGATGGGTGAGCAACCAATGAGAGATCATATGCTCTATGATGCATTAACTGATGCCTTTGAAGGCTATCATATGGGTGTCACAGCTGAAAACATTGTTGAAAAGTATCATTTAACACGTGAAGAACAAGATGCCTTTGCATGGGAATCACAAGTTAAAGCAATGAAGGCTCAAGATGCTGGTAAATTTAAGGATGAAATTGTTCCAGTTGTTATTAAAAATCGTAAAGGTGACATCATCTTCGATCAAGATGAATATATCAATAGAAATACTTCACTAGAAAAACTATCTCAACTTAGACCTGCATTTAAAAAAGATGGTTCAGTAACTGCAGGATCTTCTTCAGGTATTAACGATGGAGCAAGCTTCGTTATCCTTGCTAGTGAAGATGCTGTCAAGAAATTTAATTTAAAGCCACTTGCTGAAGTTGTTGGCATTGGTCAAGGTGCTGTTGATCCTTCCGTTATGGGTTTAGGACCTACACCAGCAATTAGACAAGCATTAAAACATGCAAATCTTAAATTAGCAGAAATTGATCTTTTTGAACTCAATGAAGCATTTGCTGCTCAATCTCTTGGCGTGATTAAAGAATTAGTTGAAGAACATCAAGTTACAAAAGAAGACATTCTATCAAAAACGAACTTAAATGGTGGTGCAATTGCATTAGGCCATCCAGTTGGAGCTAGTGGTAATAGAATCATTGTTACATTACTTCACGAAATGTTAAAACAACCTTCAGTTACTTATGGACTAGCTAGTCTTTGTATTGGTGGCGGTATGGGTACTGCTGTTATTTTGAAAAAATTATAAAAATAAGGAGATAAACATGGGAAAATTAGATCATAAAGTTGCAGTCGTTACAGGCGGTGCAAAAGGATTAGGACAAGCTATGGCTGTAGCATTCGCAAAAGAAGGTGCAACTGTAATTGCTGCTGATATGGGTGAATTAACCTATACAGAAAAAAATGTTTTTGGATATAACTTAAATGTGACTGATGTTGCAGGTGTTCAAGCATTTTATGACGCTGTTATTGCTAAATACGGAAAAGTTGATATTTTAGTTAATAATGCAGGAATCACAAAAGATTCAATGACAAGAAAAATGACAGATGAACAGTGGGATGCAGTAATCAATGTCAATTTAAAAGGCGTTTTTAATATGACACGTCTATTTGGACCATTAATGGAAGTTAACGGTTATGGATCAATTATCAATATTTCTTCAGTCGTTGGTGTCTTTGGAAATATTGGTCAGGCAAACTATGCTGCTACTAAAGCTGGCGTTATTGGTTTAACAATGACATGGGCTAAAGAATTCGCAAGAAAAGGTGCAAACGTGCGCGTCAACGCAATTGCTCCTGGTTATATCATGACAGACATCTTAAAGACTATTCCTCAAGAGTTATTAGATGAATTTGCAAAATTAACGATGTTAAAACGTTTAGGTCAACCTGAAGAAATTGCAAGTGTTGCACTATTCTTAGCATCTGATGATGCATCTTATATTACTGGTCAAACAATTAATGCTAATGGTGGCATGCGCTTATAAAAAACAATAAGAAAGAAGGTATCCTATGGAAAAGATACAAGTAGGGATTGTAGGAACCGGCATATATTTACCAAAAGATAAAATGACAGCAAGAGAAATAAGCAAAGCAACTAAAGGTGTATGGAGTGAACAAGCAGTTATTGATAAATTAGGAATCAGAGAAAAAACGATACCTTCTCACAATATTTCAGATGGTACACAAGAAATGGGTGCATTAGCTGCACTTGATGCTTTAAAGAATACTGGTATCGATCCACTTGATATCAATGTCATCTTAAGTATCACTGAAGAATGGAAAGAATATCCTTTAACGACATCTGCTTTATACATTCAAGACCGTATTGGAGCAACCAATGCTTGGGGTATTGATGTTCAAAATCGTTGTTGCACAACTGTTTCTGCTATGAAAATGGCAAAAGACATGTTAGTTGCAGATGATGAAATCAATGTCATCATGGTTGTTGGTGGTTATAGAAATGGTGATTTTGTCGACTATGAAGATAAAGACATGTCTATGATGTTTAATCTTGGTGCTGGTGGTGGAGCCATTATCTTAAAGAAAAATTATCATAAAAATCTTTTATTGGGTTCACATATCATTGCAGATGGTTCTTTATCAAGAACAGCTGGTGTACAAATTGGAGGTATTTGTAATCCGATTACAGCAGGAAACGTTGATGAAGCTAAGAAATCTTTAAGATTACTTGATCCAGTAAAAATGAAAAACAGATTAAATGAAGTCTCAATGCCCAATTGGTTTATGTGTATTGATGAATCTTTAAGGAAGTCTGGTTTAAAAAGATCTGATATTACATTTTTAGATATCTTACATATCAAACGTTCAGGTCATGATTCAATGGTTCAAGAATTGGGATTAACACCTTCACAAACAATTTATCTTGAAGACTATGGTCACATTGGTCAAATTGACCAAATACTATCATTACATCTTGCTTTGGAAACAGGACAAGTTAAAGATGGTTCAGTAGTTTGTATGTTAGCTGCGGGTATAGGTTATGTCTGGGCAGCAAACATTATTAAATGGGGCTAGTTATCAGTCTTTATTTAATGAATGAAATTTATTTAAGAATGAGAGGTAAATTATGTTACTTGCAGATATATTAAGCGTCATTATGAATTCATTGATTGCATTTAGTTTCTTGTCGCTCGCTACATTTGGTATCGTCTTAATATTTAAAACAAGCTCGACAACAAACTTTGCTCAAGGTTCATTAGGCATTCTTGGTGCATACGCTACAAGTTATTTTATAGACAAACAAGGTGTCAATGACTTACTTGGTACACCGAGTGTTGTCATCAATTCAGCTTCACAACTTATTATACCGATGCTTGTTGGTATTACGGTTTCATTCATAGCTGGGTTTCTGATCCAGGTCGTCATATTTAAGAATGCTAAATACACAAATGTAGCAACTAAACAGATTATTACAATGGGTCTTGTTATTGTAATAACAGGTTTAATTCCAATTATTTTTGGATCAGCAATTACGAGAGTGAGTTTCCCATTTTCAAAAGAAACGATCAGAGTCTTTGGTATCATCTTACCAATTCACAATTTGATTACCCTATTATTCTCAGGCGTCATCATTACATCTATTTTCATCTTACTAAAATATACAAAATGGGGTTTAGGTGTACGTTCTGTTGCATCAAATGAACGTGTAGCTGGACTCATGGGTATTAATACTGACTTTGTCAATGCATTAAGTTGGGCAATTGCAGGTGCACTTGGTGCATTATCTGCAATCACATATACAGCTGCGATAGGATCCTTAGCATCAACTTCAATGATTGATATGCAGGTTAATGCATTTTATGCATCAATCTTAGGTGGCTTCTCAACTTTTTATGGGCCTTTAGCTGGAGCATTTATTCTAACAACTGGTCAATCATTATTCCCTAAAATCCTGGTCAATTTCGATCTCGCACAATGGAGCAATACAATATTGTATTTATCAATTATGATTGCTGTTTTAATTAAACCTGTGGGATTATTTGGCAAGAAAGTGATTAAGAAGGTATGATTCTATGAGAAGATTTTATCGAGAAAAATTTAAGCCCTTCTTAAAGAATCCAAAATTCGGATTTCTTGCTTTAGGATTAATACTCATTATTTTAAGATTTTTATCTGGTGTGATTCCACCTGATTTATTTGGAGCAATCGTAACAACATCATATTTCTATCTTGCTGGTCTAGGATTTGCATTACTGCTTGGTTATGGTGGACTTGCATCTTTAGGCACTGGTGCATTTGTTGGTATTGGAGCATTTACACTTCACTATTTATACAGATACATGACCATGCCACTGACCATTTCAATTATAGGTGCAGTACTTGTTGCCATTGCAGTCTCACTACTATTTGGCTTTGTGTCCTTACGTATTGCGGGTATGTATTTAGCAATCGTAACCATGGGACTATCACAAATAGTCGTTGAAATCATTAAAAATATTCCCGAATATGCATCAGGTACCAGTGGAGGTTTCCTTTCTGGTGCTGTAAGAAGACCACTTGAATTCTTTGGTGTTCAATTTGAAGCAAACTCAACTCTGTTCTTTATAGCATTCTTTGTGGTACTGGGTATGAGTGTTGTTTATAATTTAATTAACTCTCCTACAGGTCGTGCACTATTATCTATGAAAAATAGTGAAACAGCAGCACAAACTATGGGCATCAGCTTAATTAAATATCGTTTATTCGCATTTACAATATCAGGCATTTTTGGAACATTAGCTGGGATTTTAAGCTTAATGTTTGTTAGAAACTCTGATATTACATCTGTTGGGTTAACATTTGCATTAAATATACTTGCTGCCGTAGTTATTGGAGGTACAAAATCAATCTGGGGTATTTTACTTGGAACATTTGTGATCTTTGGTTTAAATCTAGCAGTACTACAACCACTTAATCTAGGTAGCTATTCAATTATTATTAATGGATTATTAATTATTATCGTCGTCATGTTCTACCCTGGTGGACTCATTCAATTATTTGGTGACTTAAAAAAACTCTTTAAGAAAATAGGATTGATTGTAAAGGAGAGAGTTTATGGGACTGAAAAATAAACCAGGCACGTTTTTAGAAAGATATGTAAACAATTTAAATGTTAGCAAACATAGAAGATTGATTTTGAAAATCAATTATCTAAAAGGTTTAGCATTTGAATATGAAAAAAAATATGACGATTTTATACAAAATGAAACAAAATTAATTGAAGCATATTATATAGAAGACTTAACACCTTTGAAAAAACATCTTGATGGTCTAACTAAGTCAGATATAAAACGCGATAAGTTGATTCGTAAATTTGATCAAAAAACGTATTGGTCAAGAAGAAAATTCAAAACAACTGAATTAAGAAAAACTGAGTTAGCTCAGGTTGAATCTTTACTGATAAAGTGGGATCAAGAACAAGCAGAAAAGAAAAAAGAATATATTCAACTCATCGAAAACAAGTATCCTCATAACAAAATTGATAATACTACATTTATTCAAATCAAAGATCAAGTTGATATTTTAGATGAAAGAAAAAAAGAACAATATTCGAAAATGGAATTGAAGGGTACTAAACTTCAAAACAACGTTAAAGTATTTTTAAAGAACAACGCATCTAAGATTGCTAAAATGGAAAATGAGAATAAAAAATTAACGCAGCTTATTATCAAATATAATAAAAAGCGTCATCAAGAAGATCACCAATTATTAGATCGTTATAAACCCGATTTAATCGCTTTACAAAGTGCTCAGTCAGCAGGTAAAACAGTTTCAGAAAAAAGACTTGACAAATTAGAAAATCATGTAAACAAAATTGAGACCGTGATGAGAATGATTGAAGATGATCACGTTCATTTGGCTGTAAATCATCTTAAAATGTATTTTGGTGGTATTAAAGCAATCAATGATTTATCATTTGATGTTCATAAGGGTGAAATCTTTGGACTCATCGGTCCTAATGGCGCTGGTAAAACAACAGTATTCAACTGTATCACTCAGTTTTATAAAGCAACATCAGGTAATATGATTTTAAGAAACAAGGAAAATCATGTCGTTGATCTAGATGATTATAAGACACACGATATGATTAAAGAAGGTATTGCAAGAAGTTTCCAAAATGTTGAACTTATCTGGGAATTAACTGTACTTGATAATTTAATGGTCGCTGCACATTCATTACTGATTACTTCTTTTCTAGATCACATGGCACACACAAGAAAGTTATTAAGAGAAGACAAAGTGATTCGAACGAAGGGCTATCATATTCTTCAAAACTTAGGTATTGAAGAATATGCATTTAGATCTCCATATGGACTACCTTATGGTGTCCTTAAGAAAATCGAGTTAGCGCGAACATTAATGACTGACCCTTCATTAATTATTCTAGATGAACCAGCTGCTGGTTTGAATGATGCTGAAACACGTGATTTAGCAAATGTAATTAAGAAAGTGAACAAAGAATTTGATATTACAATCTTCTTAGTTGAACATGATATGGGCCTTGTTATGTCAATATGTGATCGAATTTGTGCAATTTCATTTGGTAAAATGATTGGTTTGGGTACACCAAAAGAAATTCAATCAAACCCTGAAGTGCGTAAAGCTTACCTAGGAGATGATGACGATGAGTAATTACATATTAGAGATTCAAGATTTAGAAATTGATTACAACATTGTTAAAGCAGTCAAAGGTATCAATATGAAAGTAGAAAAAGGCACGATCGTAGCAATTCTGGGTGCGAATGGTGCTGGTAAAACTTCAACAATACGTTCCGTTTCAGGATTTACAAAAGTTAAAGATGGAAAAATTATTTATAATGGCGAAGAAATTCAAAATCAACATGCTTATAAAATAGTTCAAAAGGGTATCATGCAATCCCCTGAAGGTCGTATGATCTTAACTGGATTAACTGTTGAAGAAAACTTACTCGTTGGTGCATACTCTATCAAAGCAGTTGTTGATGAAAAAGGGGTTAAAATATCACGTAAAGCACGCATAAAAGGATTATTGGCTGAAGTGTATGGTTATTTCCCAATCTTATTAGAAAGAAGAAAACAGCAAGCATCAACACTTTCTGGTGGAGAACAACAAATGCTTGCTATTGGTAGAGCACTCATGGGGGCTCCTGAATTATTATTACTCGATGAACCTTCATTAGGACTTGCACCTTTAATTATTCGCGACATTTTCAACATCATTAAAAAGATCAAAGATGATGGTAGAACAATCCTTATTGTTGAACAAAATGCTAGACAAACATTAAAGATTGCAGATTACGCTTATGTATTAGAAATTGGAAAGATCAAGATTGAAGGAAAAGCCAAAGATCTTCTCAATGACAAAGATTTAATCAGTGCTTATCTCGGTGTTGCCGAGTAAGAAATAAAAGAATGTAACAATAGTGCTATAGCACAAAAAATAAAAGGAGAAAAAAATGAAAAAGATTTATTTGCTTTTAATCTTATTAGTTGCTGGATTTGGTTTGATGGCTTGTCAAACTGAAGCAGGAACTCCTGGTATTACTGATACAGAAATTATCATCGGTAATACAGCTGCAACTTCTGGTTTATTTGCTGGTGTTGGCGTACCTTTCAATCTTGCAATGCAAGTTGTATTCGATGAATACAATGCAACTCATGAAGGTAGAGACATCGTATTTAAACATTATGATGATGGTTTTGATGGTGCACAAGGTTTAGCTTACACTAAGAAATTAGTTGAAGAAGACAATGTATTTGCACTTGTAGGACATTTTGGAACTAACACAGTGAACTCAACAATGGATTACCTACTAGAATCAGGTGTTCCAATGGTTTATGGTGTTACTGGTGTTAACTCATTATTCTATGAAAACCAAGTTGGTAACAACATCCTTTCTGTTCAACCTATTTACCGTACTGAAGGTAGAATGATGGTTGCTAGAGCTCTTCATGAAAGTATATTCGGTGTTGACAGTGATGCTAAACTTGCTGATACTGATAATATCGTCGTATTATATTCTGATGATGATGCTGGACAATCTATTAAATTAGGTATCACTGATGAAGTTGCTTCTGCAGGTATTGCTGCTAGAGTTACTTACCTACCATTTAGTGCTGCTACAGCTAGTGCTGTTGCATCTGTTGCTTTAGCATTAGAACCAGAAGTATTCTTACTATCTTCTAACCAAGCTCCTGCTACAGCTATGGCTACTGCATTAAGAATAGCTGAAAGTACAGTTCCTGTATTATCAAGTTATGTTAATGGTGCTTCAGTATTCACTCCTGCTATGTTAGATGCTCAAACTCCACTTCCATTCCAAGTATATGCAAATGCATGGGTTGACATTTCTGATGCTACTGGTGCTGCACCAACTGCTGAACAAATCGGTGGAGATGGTACATTAGCTGGTTGGACACTTGATTTTGCTTATCTTGCTGGATTCACTGCTGAATATTGGGATACTTTTGTTCATGATATGAATTCATCTGACCGTGTTGATGGCGATACTACTGCTAAATCATTATGGGGCAATGCATATGCAATCGCTGGTTATATTGCTGCTACAACTTTCGTAACATTACTTGATAGAGTTGATCTTGACACAGTAACTTGGGAATCATTTATTGCTGCTGCTGAAGCTACTCCAGTCGCACTTCCTATGAGTGGTACGATTGATTGGTCAAATGGTAATAGAACTGGTTTATCTATGTTAGCTGTTAATCAATTACTTTATACTCCAACTATTTCATTCAAGAAATTAATTGGTCTTGAAGGTATTGAAACAGTAAGAGCTAAATAATCTATTATTTAAGTTATAATTAAACTGAATACTTATTAACATTTATTTTGACGCTAGGGGAGTATTTCAATGCTCCCCTTAAGTCAAGATATAACTCAAACAGAAAGAAGAATACTATGAAAACACCTAAAACAATAACAGTTGGCGAAGCGATTAACCTTGTAAAGAGTGATGATATCATCGTCATCGGTATGGCTGGAGCAGAACCTAGACTATTCTTAAAAGAATTACATTTACGTGCAGATGCAGTTAAAAATGTGCGTGTTACAAATTGTTTACCATTTGAAAATGCTGAGTTTTTTATCAATCCGATTTATAAATCATCATTTTCAGTTGACAGTTGGTTTTTTGGACCTTCATTAAGAAAGGCATCAGAAAACGGTAATATTAGTTTTATTCCTAATCACTTACATCTGGCTGGTCGTAAGCGTTTTGAGCATGCAAGACCAAATATATTTGTAGGTATCGCTTCAATGCCAGATCAACATGGATATGTTTCTTTATCTTTATCCAATGTTTATGAGAAAGAGGCAATTACTTTAGCAGATACTGTTATTTTAGAAGTTAATCCAAATTTTCCAAGAACATTCGGTGACCTAGAAGTTCACTTAAATGATATAGATTATTTAATTGAGGCTGATTATCCAGCACCTACACTTCCTGATGCGATTCCAAATGAAAAAGATATCAAGATTGGTAGTTATATCGCAGATCGCATTGAAGATGGTTCAACCATTCAATTAGGTATTGGCGGTATACCCAATGCTGTTGCACAGCAACTTTTGCATAAGAAAGATTTAGGCATACATACAGAAATGCTAACAACAGGATTCATGCACTTAATCAAATCAGGTGCTGCTAATGGTAAGAAGAAAACAATTCATAAAGGTAAACACATTTGTTGTTTCGCTTTAGGTACTCAAGAACTTTATGATTTCATCGATAACAATCCAAGTGTTCAAATCTTAAATGGTAACTATGTTAATGACCCGCACATCATCGGTTTAAATGACAATCAAGTTTCCATTAATACAACCATCGAAGTTGATCTAACTGGACAATGTGCATCTGAGTCTATCGGATACAAACAATTTTCTGGAACAGGTGGTCAAGTTGATACAGCAGTTGGTGCTCAAAATTCTAAAGGTGGAAAGAGTTTCATTACACTTTATTCAACTGCAATGGTTAAAAATCCTGAAACTGGTGAAAGAGAAGAAATCTCTAAAATTGTTCCTTTCTTAAAACCAGGTGCAGCAGTTACATTATCTAGATCTGATGTTGATTACGTTGTTACTGAATATGGATGTGTCTCTTTAAGAGGAACAACTGTCAGGGAACGTGTAGAACTTTTAATTAGTATTGCTCATCCAATGTTTAGAGACTCATTAAGAGCTGAAGCTGTAGCTCTTGGATATATAGGAGCTTAACATGTCGACTCTTAATTTTAAAGGTAGAAAAATATTTTATGATGTGCAAGGTGAAGGGAAACCAATCCTCATCCTTAATGGCATCATGATGTCAACAAAGAGCTGGGAACCTTTTGTCAAATCCTTTACAGCTCAAAATCAATTCATACGTCTAGATTTCATCGATCAAGGTCAAAGTGATAAATTAGAAAACAGTGCATATACTCAAGACATTCAAGTCGACATCATTGAAGCACTCTTAAAAGAGATCGGTATCCATAAAGTCAATGTCGTAGGTATTTCTTATGGTGGTGAAGTTGCTACAATGTTTGCAATTAAATTTCCTTATATGATTGATCGTTTGGTCTTATTCAACACAACACCTTATACATCACCTTGGTTAGCAGAAATTGGTCATCAATGGAATGCCATTGGAAGAACAAGAGATGGATCTACATATTATAAAGCAACCATTCCAGTCATCTATTCTCCTAGCTATTATGAATCAAAACTAGAATGGATGAAAAAGCGTGAAGCTTTTCTCCTTCCAATATTTTCTAATCCTGTCTTTTTAGATGCAATGGAAAGATTGACAAATAGTGCTGAATCCTATGATGTCAGAAAAGACTTAGTTAAGATCATAGCTCCAACATTAATTGTTGCTGCAGATGAAGATTACTTGACTCCAATTGCAAATCAAAGAGAACTTCATAAGCAAATTAAAAATTCTGAACTTGTTATCCTACCTGGTGTAGGACATGCATCTATGTATGAAAAACCATTAATCTTTGTTTCTCTGGTTTTAGGATTCATTAATACCTTAGAGACTGAATATAATATATAGGAGGAATTGATTATGGAAAAGAAGAAAATCACACTCAAGAATGGTGAAGTTATTTCTTATGTTGATCAAGGTGAAGGACAAAAAACAATTGTTCTAATACATGGTAACTTTTCATCTTCACTACACTTTACACCTTTGCTTTCTAGACTACCAAAAGACGTTAGAGTCATTGCCCCTGATTTAAGAGGTTATGGGGATTCAAGTTATTTTCGTAGAATTAGTAGTTTAGCAGAACTTGCTAATGATGTGCATTTATTCATGGAAGCATTAAACATTCAAGAAGCTTTTGTTGTGGGTTGGTCACTGGGTGGAGGTGTTGCATTAGAACTTGCAGCAAACCATCCTAAAGATGTTTTAAAGCTTGTTCTAATTAACTCAACAACACATAGAGGTTATCCAGTCTTTAAGAAGAATGAACTTGGTCAACCACTCGTAGGACAAGCTTATGAATCAGCAGATGAACTCGGTAAAGATAAGATTCAAGTTGTTCCACTTTTAGAAGCACAAAAGAATCACAATTTCGCGATCATGAGTTACATCTTCGATGTGACAATCTATACGGTTGGTAAACCTAGTGTTGAAGATAATACTTTATGGGTTGAAGAATCTTTGAAGCAAAAGAATTTAATCGATGCTGACTGGGCTCTTGCAAACCTAAACATGTCAGACATCCACAACTTCTACAATGCAGGTACTCAAAATATCAATAAGATTAAATGTCCTGTTCTTCATACATGGGGAACAAAAGATATCGTTGTTCCTGAATACATGGTTAAAGAAAATGTGAAAGCATTAGAAAAAATATCTACATTAATTGTTTATGAAAATTGTGGGCACTCTCCTTTGGTCGATGTACCTGACCAGCTCACAAAAGACATACTCAATTTTATAAATCATTAAAGGGCTCAGCCCTTTTTTGATAAGGAGTATAACTTATGAAAATAAAAAATATGAATTTATTTGTTGAAGATTTAGGTGATCCAAATGGAGAAGTCATCGTCTTCTTAAATGGGGTTATGGCATCAACAAACAGCTGGTATAGCATCATGAAACCCTTTATAGATCAAGGGTATAGAATCATCTTGCATGACTTCAAAGGACAGCTAAAATCGGATAAACCAAAAGGCCCTTATACGTTCTTAGAACATGCAGAAGAAACCATCATGATTCTCAATGAATTAAAGATTACAAAAGCTCATTTTGTAGGGACAAGTTATGGTGGTGAAGTTGCTATGAAATTAGCTTTCAGTTATCCTGAATATGTGAAGTCTCTTGTCATTATCGATTCAGTCAGCGAAACTGATGAGCAGATGGTTAAAGAGATTAATCATTGGATTGAGTTGTGTGAAGCACGTGATGGATATGCATTCTTTTGGGGAATGGCGAAAAGTATTTATGGACCAACGTTCATGAAAGAAAATATGGACTTTCTAGAAAAGAGAGCACAAGCAACACGTCATGTTGATCCCAGTTATTTAGAGGGTCAAATCACACTGTATAAGACATTTAATGATGATGTCAATATGACGAATCATTTAAAAGGAATTGTTGCACATACGCTCATTATATGCGGTATGGATGATATCTTAAAACCACCTAAGTTTTCTGAACTCATTCATCAAGAGATTCAGAACAGTCAACTGGTATTGTTAGAAGATTGTGGGCATGTTGCAATATTCGAGAAATCAAAAGAAATCATAGAACTCATAGAATTGTGGATCAAATAGATTCACATTTTTTTTGTACATATGTATATCGTTTTGTTCATACATAAAAAGCCATAAGAAAAAATATAGTATAATTCGTAAGTTTAGTATTTATAAACTTTTCCCTATTTTTAAATTAATTTTAATATTTCTATTTAAAAGAGATACTCGATTAATTTTGGTAAGATTTCATGAAATGGTTAAATTGAAAATAAAAATTAAAAAGTTCATATGAATAGACTTTATGTAATGAAAGACAATTAAATACACGTTCAAAGAAAAGAAGGAGAAACACATGTAATTATAAAAAATCAAGACAATGTAAAACTGAGATAGCGTAACATATTCAAATTCGTTTATTTAAAAATATTAATGAGGTGAGAAGAATCGAAAGTCAAAATGTGATAAAATACTCCTTCGAGAGTTTTTAAGATATTTTCAAATTCAATTGTCATTGCCCACATTTGATACTTGGAAAACACCATTGCAACATATAATGAAATGAGTTGAAAAGTATAACAAAATAATTTTCTAAAAATTTATGACGAGGAAGAAATATTAAGATTAGTAAAAATCAATAGATCAATCCAGATTGACTAAGTTGTTATTAAGTGTGATTCAACCTCTGAGATCACGCGCTCAAACTTAATTGAAAAAAAAGTTCAAAAAAATAAGACACCTATATATACATTAAAAGAAGAAGAAACCAAGCTCAACCACATTAAAATGTGCAAACCCTCAAATTCATCAAAATACACATTCTCAACGTCTGAAAGCACAGGACATACAATTATACAGCTTTTGATAGTTCACACGCTGAAAATGTACTCTCCATATTAATTATCATACGCATTTAAGATATATTACCTTATTTAATAAGGGTAGAAGTTATGAAATCTGCAACCAAATATGGTAATACACAATTCACAAAGGTCATTAAATCGTTTGACAGCTTCTTTTCTATTTCGTATTTGTACCTATAATATATATTATGTTAACCATATAATAATAAGCTTACTGTGCGGTCAATGGGTTTGGTGTGGGTATGTTGATTGTGTGGTTATCGTCGAACTTCGGCTTCTACGTACCTTATGGTCTGTGAACTATCGAAAATTGACAAATACTAACTTATATTTCTCATATGTCAAAAAAACGCAAATATGATACAATATATATGGTGATAATATGCGAGAAAAAACAATTTTAGTCATTTTTACTGGTGGTACAATATCAATGCAAAAACTTGACTCATCGAGTAAGGCTGACATTACAGACAATCAAAAGGAATTACTTAGTAACATCTCATCAGAATTAAAGGGTATAGAACTAAGATCTCATCAGTTTTCTTTGAAGCCATCTCCTTCAGTAACTCCTAAGGATATGTTCATATTGGCTCAACTAACTGATTCTTATCTTATGGATTCTAACATTGATGGTGTCGTTATTACTCATGGCACTGACACTATTGAAGAGTCTGCTTACTTCTTAGATTTATATTTAGAAACGAAAAAACCAGTAGTTTTTACTGGTTCTATGCGTTCATTTTCAGAGCTTGGATATGATGGATTATCCAACCTTGTTTCTTCAATTCGTGTTGCAGCGTCACCTGAATCCATTAAAAAAGGTGTACTCCTTGTAATGAATGATGAAATCAATGCAGCTTCTGAAGTCACAAAAACACATACATTGGCACTAGATACTTTTAAATCAATGGAGTTCGGTCCAATTGGTATTGTTGATGAAGAGAACGTACTTTACTATCATGATGCTCATCATAGACAAGATTTCGTTAAACCACAATCACTTACAAAAACGGTTGAAATCGTCAAAGCCTATTCAGGCTCAAGTTCACTCATACTAAACTTACTTATTCAAAGTGGTATTGACGGAATTGTTATTGAGGCTTTAGGAAGAGGCAATGTTCCTCCTCAAATGCTTGATGGCATTATCTTAGCTATTGAAAAAGGTATACCTGTTGTTTTAACTTCTCGTTGTCCAATGGGACGCGTACTCGATACGTACGGATATAATGGTGGCGGTCATCACTTGAAACGCTTAGGTGTTATTTTTGCTGAAAATTTAAGTAGTCAAAAAGCACGTATAAAATTACTCATTGCAATCAATGCTCTTGATACACATCAGGATATTGTTTCATTTTTTGAAAATTAATTAGAAGGAGTAGTCATGGAGATTATTTCAAAGCTACGTCACAATAAAAACTTTGTTACTTCTTTTTCAATTTTTGTTTTTTTAGTTACTGCTCTTGGTGTTGGTTTTTTAATAGGGAGAGTTCTAGTTTATGAATCACCTTTTGATCGACTTATTGTTACTTCACTCTATTTCACAACTCAAAGCAATTTACTTGTATTCATTGTTATGTCACTTTTCCTATTAAAAAAAGGTGATAAACATTGGTTTAAAGTACTCGCGTTAATTGGGTTAATTGATATTACAATTACTGGTTTTGTTTTTCACCTTTTCCTTGCTTCATATCTATCAAATATAAACTTTATGCAGCACCTTTTACATACGATCACACCACTATTTTACATATCATTTTACTTCATTATTTTAAACCATATTTTCAGTCTCAAGGACTTCTGGATTGGACTACTTCATCCCCTCATTTTTTTGGTTTCTGTCTACACATGGATTCACCCATTATTTGGAAATTTATTGTCTTCAGTTCTTACTGATTTTCAAGGTGCATCTTATATATATCCATTTTTGGATCCATCAACTTACTCTAATGGTTTTACAGGATTACTCATCTTTAATTTGGGTCTTTTAATGCCAGTAATCATTCTTATGACAATTGGTTTAATCTATTTGAAATCAAGAATTGAAAATCATATTAGCTTGTAGAACTCAATAAGATCCAACAATATGACCTACTAGATTACAGGAGGACAAACATGAAACAGCTTATTAAATTCATATTTTCTACAATGATTATATTTGTTATCATCACTCTGTCATCAAGTAATTTTAGTACCTTTGGGGCAGATGATATTACATACGATGCTGTCTACTTTGCTTCTCATTGGTGCACCGATTGTCAAGGTTTAGAAAGTGATGGTTCAATTCAAACACTTCAAGATGAAGGTTATTTAATCTTAATTTATTATTTAGAAGATGATGTTAATAATCCAGGACTTCTTAGTGATTATCAGTACACATATGACTTTTTAATGACTGATGATCAAATTCCCGTTCTATTTGTCGGATCAACTTATTTTGCTGGACGCACTGCCATTAGAGAAGGTGTTCAAAATAACGAGATACAGATAGTCATGGATACGCAATCTCTATTGCCACTTCAGTCATCAACAATTAATGAATTTTCACTCATCTCATACATACTATTAGGACTTGTTGATGGTATTAATCCTTGTGCTATAGCAATGCTTTTATTATTCATTTCACTACTTCGTTTTACTAAAAATAAAAGGATTCTATTGGGTGTAAGTCTTACTTTTATCTCAGCAATCTTTATTAGTTATTTTTTATTTGGTACCTTTTTATATCAATTTTTAGGACAGTTCAATTCTGCTTCGTTCATCATTCAGGCAGTTCCTTGGATTATTACAAGTATTGCGTTATTTCTGTTTTTACTAAATATGTATGACTTTATCATTACTTCTAATAAGCGATATGATAAAGTAAAAAACCAGCTTCCAAAAGGTATCCAAAAGTTTAATAAACGTCTTATATCAGCATTTACAAAAAGAATGGATGAAGGTCGCATAAGTCTATATTTAATCACTTTCACCATTGGTATCCTTATATCATTTACAGAATTTTTATGTACAGGACAAGCATATTTAACAGCTATTTTAACATTGATTCATGACTCAAGTCATACTAGAAGTGGTGTTCTACTTCTATTACTTTATAATTTTATTTTTGTTCTTCCATTAATTATCATTGCTTTTATTGCAATTAAGACTCAATCTATAACATCAATTGCTGCATTCATGAGAGAGCGCTTAAATTTAATCAAGTTATTTAGTGCACTTGTCTTTCTAGCTATTTTTATCTATTATGTCTTCTTTGTTATATTCGTGAATTGAGGTGTCAAAATGAAATATCAAATTACAATTAAAAACTCAAAGAACAGAGTTTTGTTTAAGGGTAAACCTATTGCACTACCTATAAAAGAAAAAGCAGTCACTCTAAAATCAATTGAATTATTCAGTGATCCTGAGCCTTGTGTCATTCATCAATCATATGCTTCTCAAAAACTTGCTGATGAATTTCTTGCTCTATTTCCAACTTTACCTATTACTGATTTCTCACTTGCTCATTATGAACAAAAACTTGACTTCATAGATATCCCTGACATAGAAACATGTTTCCTATCAATCGAGGTGAAAAAATGAAAGGTATTTATTTAGATTATGCAGCAACAACTCCTGTCAATGATGAAGTACTTCAAGCCATGTTACCATTCTTTAGTATCAGATATGGCAATCCATCTTCAATGCATCAATTAGGTATTACCAACAAAAAAACGATTAATGAGTCTAGAAAGACAGTTGCAAATTGTTTAAATGTATTACAAGAAGAAATCTATTTTACTTCTGGTGGTACTGAAGCAACCAACTGGGCAATTCGAGGTTATGCAGATGCATATCCTGAAAAAAAAGAAATCATTATTAGTCAAATTGAACATCATGCAACACTTCACACATGTCAATTCTTAGAAAAAAAAGGATATAAGATTCACTATATCCCAGTTGATAAAAAAGGGTTTATTAGTCTTAAAAAATTGGAAAACTCAATCAATGAAAACACTCTGTTAGTCTCTATCATCTGGGCAAATAACGAAATTGGGACAATACAAGATATAAAAGCAATATCAGAAATTTGTAAAAATCATAGTGTCGCACTACATGTTGATGCTGTTCAAGCATTCGGTCAAATAGCGATTGATTTATCACTTTATGATATTTCAATGCTCACACTATCAGCTCATAAATTTTATGGCCCAAAAGGTATAGGATGTTTATATGTTAAAAAAGGTATAAGCATTGAGCCTTTGATTCATGGTGGATCGCAGGAACAAAATCATCGATCAGGCACTGAGAACATCACAGGTATTGTAGGTATGGCAAAAGCTGCTGAAATTGCGATTAGCAACCAACAATCCTATTATGAAAAATTAAGCTATTTATCTTCAAGATTACATCAAAGAATGATTATGGATTTCGATTGTGTTTTGAATGGCCCTGAATTAGGCGGAAGACGATTACCCGGAAATTTAAACTATTCTTTTAGAGACATCATAGGAACACAGCTTACATATTGGTTGGATCAAAACGATATTTTTGTTTCAACTGGTAGTGCTTGTAACTCAGACTCAATTGAACCATCACATGTTATAAAAGCTATTAAGGTTCCTGATGAATATATTAAAGGTACTGTTAGAATATCGCTTGGTAATGAATTTCTAGAAACTGATATACCAAGGGTAATCGCAAGATTTAAGGAAGGTATTGATTCAGTTATATAAAATAAAGACCACAATTTGTGGTCTTTTTTCTATTTTTTAACTAGGTACTTTAAGAATGAACTACCATGATTTGGTTTAATAGTTTTAAAATTATCGTTGATTGAATATCCAACATCAGCAAATGTTTTTAATAAAGGTAATTGAGTACCTTGAAGAAATTTCTTTGAATAAATAAGTAAAGGTACATATTCTCTAGTATGATCTGTTCCTGAATAAGTTGGATCATTTCCATGATCTGCAGTTAATAAAAGCAAATCATCTTCTGTTAATTCTTTGAGTAAATCAGGTAGTTGTTTATCAAAAGCTTCTATTGCCTTACCATATCCAATTGGATCTCTTCTATGGCCATAAAGAGCATCAAAATCAACGAGATTAAGGAAACAAAGACCAGTGAAATCTTTCTTAGCCAATTCAATAATTTGTTTCATACCATCATCGTTAGACTTTGTTTTACTATGTTCACTAATACCATAACCATCAAATATGTCATTGATTTTGCCTAAAGCGATAACATCAAAACCTGCTTCAGTTAAATAGTTGAGTGTAGTTTTTTCAAAAGGTTTAAGTGCATAATCATGTCTATTTGAAGTTCTCACAAAATTATTCTTATTCGTTCCTTTGAATGGACGAGCAATAACTCTACCAACTTTCCACTCAGGTTTCATCATGAGTTCGCGCGCAATTTCACAAATCTTATATTGTTCTTCAATAGGTATGATGTCTTCATGCATTGCGATTTGAAGCACTGAATCAGCAGATGTATAAACAATTAAATCTCCTGTTTTCATGTGATGTTCACCTAAATCTTTGATGATTTCAGTACCAGATGCTGAAATATTTCCAACAATTTTATGACCAGTTCTTTTTTCTAGTTCATCTAATAGTTCTTTAGGAAATCCAGTTTCAGTGAAAGTTTGAAATGGAGTTGTCGTAAATAAACCCATCATTTCCCAGTGACCTGTCATTGTGTCTTTACCTAAAGATGCTTCTTGCATCTTTGTATAAAATGCTCTTGGATTTTCAACAGATGGAACATTTTTAATATGTGCTATATTACCATACCCCATAGCTTGGAGTGTAGGTATTTTCAAATCCATACTTTCTGCAATGTGCCCAATGGTATTTGAACCTAAATCATGATAGTCGTTTGCATCAGGAGCTTCTCCAATACCTAAGCTGTCTAATACAATTAGAAAGATACGTTGATACATAATTATTCCTCCTTCGCGCGTGGATGCGCGTTTCTATATATTTCTTTAATTCTTTTTTGACTTATGTGTGTATAAATTTGGGTTGTCGATATATCTTCATGGCCCAATAAAGATTGTAATGTTCTTAAGTCCATACCATTTTCTAAAAGATGTGTAGCAAATGAATGCCTTAATGTGTGTGGAGAACATTCCGTTGTAACTTTAGCATCATATGCTAATTTCTTAAGTATTTTAAAGAATCCTTGTCTAGAAAGCCTGTTACCATCTTGATTAACAAAAAGAAAATTCGTTCTTTGATCCTTAATAATTGTTTCTCTTGATTTAACAATATAATTTCTCAAAGCTATTGTTGACATGTCAGATATTGGAACCATACGTTCTTTATTTCCTTTGCCTTTAACAATAACATAACCTTGATTCAAGTGGATATCTTCCATTTGAATATCTAATAATTCACTAACTCTAAGTCCAGATCCGTAGATTAATTCAAGTAATGCCATGTTTCTTAATCCTAATGGTTTAGTTTTATCAACTTGTTCTAATATGGATACAACTTCATCAACAGAAAGTACTTGTGGTAAAGTTTTTTCAATTTTTGGCGCTGAGAAACCTTTAGCAACATCTTCATCAACTTCTTTTTCAATCATTAAAAAATGATGAAATGATTTGATGGTTGTGAGTTTTCTTGCTAAACTTTTTGAAGACACTTTTCTTCTTGTACTCTTTAAAAAGCCTTCGATATGTTTCTTTTCGATATTTTTAGGTTTGCTTATCTGATGATAAGTTTCTAAGAATAAAACATATTGTTTTAAGTCTATCAAATAAGAATCAATGGTATTTTTACTTGAGCCTTTCTCATTTTTTAAATAATATTCAAAATCTTTTACTAGATATTTCATATGAACACCATGAAGACTTGATTACCTAAAAAGAGTCCCTTTCGTGTCAATATTAAATGATCATTTTCAATTTTAATTAATCCAAGATCTATCTTTTCATAGAGTTGAGGATACGTTTTAAAAATATCGATTTGATATTTATCTTTAATTTGTGAAAGTGATACACCCGATAGTTTACGTAATCCAAAGATGAGTTCATCTTGAAGTAGTGTTTCTGTATTTTGATATGTTGACTCTTTTTGTGGATCTTCCAAATATTTAGGCATAGACCGATGATTATACGTTCTTTTACCATCAACAAAACCATGTGCACCTAAACCTACACCAATATATGTACCTAGTGTCCAATAGATTAAATTGTGATATGAGTAGTTCTTTTGCTTAGCAAAATTAGATATCTCATAATGCTCAAAGCCTTGTCGAACAAGCTCATCCATGACAATTTCATACATTTGAGCTTCTGTATCTTCATCCATTTGTTCAAACTGTCCTTTTAAATATTTGTAATAAAAATATGTTTTTTCTTCTAATATCAATGAATAGCATGAAACATGTGTAATATCTAGCTTTTGTACTTGATCTAAGTCAAAATATAGATCTTCAATTGTTTGCCCTGGTATCGCATAAATCAAATCTAGACTTATTTGAGGTATACCAATTGTTTTCAAATGACTGATGATCTCAAAAACTTGTTGATTTTTATGCTTTCTGTTGAGATATTTTAGAAGTTTCTGATTGAATGTTTGTACGCCAAGACTGATACGATTGATTCCATATTTTTTAAATAGCAATCCCTTTTCTTCTGTATAACTTTCGGGATTGACTTCAATCGTATATTCTTTAGGTTTGATTACCTTAATAGACTCAAAAAGATAAGTTAATTGATCCAAGGTAAGCATACTTGGTGTTCCCCCACCAATATAAATGGTTTCAATAGAATCAAAGTGATCTTGATAGGTTCTAATTTCTTGAACTAGAGCTTCTAGGTATTGATCAACTGTTTCCTTGTTTTTAGGAATGCTTTTAACAAAATCACAATAATGACAAATATATTCGCAAAATGGAATATGGATATAAAGTCCCTTCAAACAAATCACTTCCCTTATTTCTATTATACCTTATTTGGTTTACATAATAAAGAAAAGTGATGAGAATTTACTCATCACTGTTGGATAAAATTGCCATAAATGCTTCTTGAGGAATATCAACACGACCAATTGATTTCATCTTTTTCTTTCCTTCTTTTTGTTTGGAAAGTAGTTTTTTCTTTCTACTTATATCCCCACCATAACATTTTGCAAGGACATCTTTACGCATTGCTTTTATGGTTGTTCTAGCAATAACTTTATTACCAAGAGAAGCTTGAACAGGAATTTCAAACATTTGCCTTGGTATTAATTGAACCATTTTTTCACAAATTGCTTTTCCTCTATAGTATGCAAAATCACGATGAACAATTAGTGATAGTGCATCTACAATTTCACCATTGAGTAGAATATCCATTTTTTGGAGTTTTGATTGTTTATATCCTGACATTTCATAATCAAATGATGCATAACCCTTCGTTGAAGATTTAAGTTTATCAAAAAAGTCATAAACAATTTCCGATAAAGGTAAGTCATAGGTTATATGAACACGATTGGCATCCACATATTTTAAATCTCCGAATATGCCTCTTTTTTTCTGTGAAATATCCATGATTGCACCGACATATTCTTTGGGTGTCATGATGGATGCTTTAACATATGGTTCTTCGATATAATCAATCCGTTGAGGATCTGGAAGTCTTGACGGATTATCTATTGGTATCATTGTGCCATCAGTTAAATGTACATGGTAAAGTACGGATGGAGCGGTTGCTATCAGTTCAATATTAAATTCTCTATGAATTCTTTCTTGAACAATTTCCATATGCAGTAAGCCTAAGAATCCAGTTCTAAATCCAAATCCTAATGCTTGAGAAGTTTCAGGTTCATAAACTAAGGATGCATCATTTAATTTGAGTTTATCCAAAGCATCTTTTAAATCATTAAACTGTTCAGTATCAATTGGGTATAGCCCACAAAAGACAACTGAATTCATTTTTCTATAACCTGGTAATGCATGTGATGTATGTCTATGCGCATAAGTAACAGTATCACCAACACCAACCGTGTTAATATCACGAATTGATGCAGTTAAATACCCAACATCTCCTGGTCCCAATATATCACGTTTCACAACTTTAGGCGTATGAACACCAACTTCAATAACTTCGTATTTAGCTTTTGAAGCCATAAATTCTATCAAATCACCTTTTTTAATCGTTCCATTAACAACGCGTACATAAGGAATAACACCTTTATACATGTCAAAAACTGAGTCGAAAACGAGTGCCTGAAGTGGTTCATTTGCATCTCCAGTAGGTGCTGGAATATCTGTAACTATTCTTTCTAATATCTCATCAATACCTAAACCTTCTTTTGCTGATGCTAAAATTGCATGTTGTGCAGGAATCCCGATGACATCTTCAATTTCTTTAATTACTTTTTCTGGTTCTGCACTAGGTAAATCTATTTTATTAATGACTGGAATAATCTCTAAATTATTATCTATTGCTAAATAAACATTTGCTAATGTTTGTGCTTCGATACCCTGAGCAGCGTCTACGACTAAAATTGCGCCTTCGCAAGCAGCTAGTGATCTCGAAACTTCATAGGTGAAATCAACATGACCTGGAGTATCGATTAAATGCATGATGTATGATTGACCATTTTTGGCTTCATAGACCATTTCTACTGCATTTAATTTGATAGTAATCCCACGTTCACGTTCTAAATCCATTGAGTCGAGAAGTTGTTCTTTCATTTCACGATCACTGACAGTATTCGTCTTTTGCAACAAGCGATCAGCTAGGGTAGATTTACCATGATCAATGTGTGCAATGATCGAAAAATTTCTGATATTTTTTTGTCTTTCATTCAAAGTTGTTTTGTTCATATCACTTATATCCTTCCGCTTAATCATTGTATCATTTTTACACGTGTTTTTAAAGCATTTAATGCACGAATATTTCGATTTATCCTTAAGTAATCACCGAAAACGTTTTTATGTAAAAAGATCGAAATGATTTCTTTCCAAAAAAAAGAGCCTAAAGGCTCTTAAAAATCTTCAATGATATCATCAGAGATAACTTCTATCAATACTTCTAATACTTTTTTAGTATCGGCTGCAGTGACTGTAACTTTTAAGTTCTGATAAGTAAATTCATCACCAACAGTTGCTATTCTACCCAATTCATCAAGTACCCAACCGTTGACAGTTGCAAAATCAAGATCCTCACTTATTTTTAGTAAATCAAATAAATCTTCAAGATCTGCATTACCTTTAACTCTATATGTTTGATCATCAATTTCTACAATTTGTTCAATGATTTCATCATGCTCATCCCAAATATCACCAACAAGTTCTTCAAGAATATCTTCCATTGAAACGACACCTAATGTTCCACCAAATTCATCTTTAACAATAGCCATATGTGATTTGTTTGCTCTTAATAATTCAAGTAAATGTGATACTTTCATATATTCAGTAACATACACAGGTGGCTTAATAATCGAATCAAGTGGTTGTTTTTCTAAAACTACAAGATTATAAAAATCCTTATGATTAATTACTCCAACAATATGATCAATATTCCCGTCATACACTGGAAGTCTAGAGTAACCAGTATGCTTAAATGTGTGAACAATTTTCTTAACTTCTTCTTCAAGTGATACCCCAATCACGTGTACTCTAGGTGTAAGTATTTCTTCAACTTTCAAGTCATCGAAATCAATAACACTACGAATAAGTTCGCCTTCGTTTTCGTTAATGCCACCTTCATGCTGAACTTCAGAAACATAGGTCAATAATTCTTCTTCTGTAATTGCTGCTTCATTTTCGAATTTGAACATTCTATTCATCAATTTTTGCCATAGACCAAATAACCAGTTGAGAGGCGTCAAAACCCAAATAAATACACGTAACACTGGTGTAATTGCAAGTGCATATTTTTCTGGTATTTTCTTCGCTAAACTTTTGGGAGTTATTTCTCCAAAAACTAAAACCAAAGTTGTCATAACAGCAGTTGAAATTGTAACATAGTAATTGGGCCAAAATTTAAAGAAGAATACAGTCGCTATGGATGCTGATAAAATATTAACGATATTATTTCCAATCAAAATAGTCGTTAAAACTTTTTCGAATTTTTCAGACAATTTAAGGGTTTGTTGTGCTCTCTTATTACCGTTTTGGATATAATGTTTAAGTTTTATCTGATTCAAAGACGAAAAAGCGATTTCTGCAGATGAGAAAAATGCCGATAATAGAATCAGAAATATTAAAACACCTATCGTTATAAAATCATTACTTTCCATATTCAGTAAACCTACTCATCTAATGAAGAATCATCTTGCTCTTCTAATTTGGTTACTCGAACTCTAGAGATAATTTTATCCTCTGTTTCAAGCACTTCATATTTATAACCATGATACTCAATAACAACAGCTTCATCTTCATTAGGAAAACGACCTAGTTGTCCTAAAATGAATCCACCTAAAGTATCATAATCATCAATTGGTAATCCTGCTTCAATGCTATCTTCAACATCATTAATATTACATAATCCATCGATTTCATATATGCCTTGTTCAATTTGAACAATTTCATCATCTACTTCATCATACTCATCAAAAATATTTCCAACAATTTCTTCTAGTAAATCTTCAATTGTTACAATACCAGCAGTTCCACCATATTCATCTAAGACGACTGCAATATGATTTTTTGTGCTTTGCATTTCTTTGAAAAGCTCACTAGTTCTTTTCGAATCTGGAATAAAATAAGGGGGTCTAATTAAACTTCTAATTGAGAATTTCTCTTCAACATTATCAATATATTTGAGTAAATCCTTGACATGAAGTGTTCCAATGATGTGATCAATATCGCCTTCATAAACAGGATATCTCGTAAATTGTTCGTTTTGAACATGCTTAATAACTTGGCTCTTTGTGGAACGTACATTTAAAGCTGAAATTTCAGTTCGATGGGTCATGATTTCTTCAACAATGGTATCAGAAAAGTCAAAGATATTTTGAATCATTTCACTTTCTTCTTCATCGATGTTTCCCATTTTACCACTAGCTTCAACAATAGTTCTGATTTCTTCTTCTGTCATTTTTCTTTCACTATCACTAGGATCCAGGCCAAAAATTCGACCAATAAGACTTGAAATTAGTTCAAGAAGCCATACTACAGGATAAGTCATTTTTGTCATTAAAGTTATGAAACCTATGGATCCATATGCCAATGCTTCTGGATATTTATTAGCTAGTCTTCTTGGTATCATTTGTCCAAAAACCACATGGAACACCAACAATATTAATGCTGTAATCACAATTATTAAAGGTTCTATAAAACCTAAGGAACTATCAAACCATTGACTGAAATAATTACTGAATGTGTTTAAAGCAATTGCACCATTGACTAATGCGATTAGAACAATAAACATTTGCATGGTTGCCATATATGATCTTGGTGACTCTGAAAATTTTTGAATTCTGATTGCTTTAATATTTCCTTTATCTGCATCTTGATTAATCTTATTGTCACTAACAACGACTAATGCAATTTCTGCAGCTGCAAAAATGCCTGATAATATGACGAGTAATAGCATGCTAATTATTGAATATAACATGATTTACCCCCCTTTTTGCAACAAAAAAAGACATCAAAAAAAGCATCATTAATGTTGTCTTTGCTTTTCGGATATTCTGGATCTTCGATCCTACTACTGCTTTCTTCCATCTCTACTTTTATGTCCTCCATCACCATGTGATACATACATCATACTATTTTTATAGCCAAAAGTCAATGAAATGGTCATTTATCATTTAGTTAGCATTCTTTAAACTATATCTTGAATGGTTCTAGTTATTATGCTACAATAGATGCATGATAGGGTGAACTTGAATCTTTAATTCATCGCGCAAATCTCATTTGAGCGTTTAGTTTCATTAATCCTTTGATACGAGACCTTCAAGATGGGTGTCTTGATGGTTTTTATTATGATAACAGAAATATATATATTCTAGATTTTATTGAGAGGACTGACAACATCATGGGTATTGCATTGAATGTCATCATCACACTCTTTGGTTTCGTTCTATTAATCAAAGGTGCAGATTATTTCATCGTTTCATCAGCATCTATTGCAAAGAAATTCAAAATTTCACCTCTAATTATTGGTCTTACTTTGGTCGCATTTGGAACAAGTTTACCAGAGCTAGCTGTGAGTTTTGTAGCTTCATTATCTGCACATGCTGATGGTACAACAGCTGACATAGCATTGGGTAATATCATCGGTTCAAATATTGTAAATCTAACACTAATTCTTGGTTTTAGTGCAATTATGATGCCAATTGCAGTTAAGAAGTCGATGAATAAACAAGAATTTCCCTTCTTGATTGGTCTAACATTTGTATTTGGAATTGTCGCATTTTTCTTTCAAAATGATGCACAAATAGTATGGTGGGAAGCACTGATCTTATTAGCACTTTTTTCATTCTATATGTATTTAATGTTTCATAGTCATCAGGAAGTCAATTTAGAAGAAGAAATTCACTTTGTTGATACAAAAAAAGCAATATTTTTATTAATCCTAGGTTTAGGAGGCGTGACATTAGGTGGTTTCCTTGTCACATCGGGTGCTGAATATATCGCTACTAAATTATTAGTTGATGTGTTTAGCATGACAGCAACCAGAGCAACAACGCTTGTGGGACTCAGTGTTGTATCACTTGGAACATCGCTACCCGAATTAGTCACAAGCGTTGTTGCTGCTAAGAAGGGTGAAAATGAAATTGCTTTGGGTAATATCATCGGTTCAAATGTATTTAACACTTTACTTATTGTTGGTTTATCAGGACTAGTTACTCCTCTTGGAGTCAATGCTGATGTTTTATTTGATATCTTCATCTTGATGGGTATAACAATAATAACAATAGTTTTCTGTATAACAAACCAAAAAATCTCTAGATTTGAAGGATGGATATTAGTAGCAATCTACTTCTCATATATCGTATTTATCATCATTCGAGCTTTAGGCCTATTTTAAACAAATAAATCCCATCAAATGGGATTTTTTTATGCAAATTTAATAATAATCTCTGCCAAGTAATCTGAATTTAAGATATAGCTTTCATGATCATGTCCTTGAACAATAATCATTTCTGAATTGAGAATACCTTGGTGTATTTTTTTTGTATGTGAATACTTAATCAAATCATTTTCACCAGCTAATATCAATGTTGGACATTTTATCTGATGCAGATCAGTAGATGAAATACTCGGTTCTTTTAGCATCAATTCTATGAAAGGATTCTTCGATTTTTCATATTCAGCTTCCATCATTTTGAAGAAAGATTTCTTCACTCCATAAGGATCAAGACTGCCACCAGCTAAGATCATTTTATGAAGCAGCATGGGATGATTAATTGATAAAATCATTGCAGTAATAGCTCCATCACTAAATCCAAAAACTATTGGGTTTTCAAGGTCGAGAATCGTGATAAAATCGTAAATATCATCTGCCATATCTTCGTAATGAAGCGGTTGATTTTGAGATGAACTCCCATGGTTTCTACTATCCACTAAATAGCAAGTATAGTATTCTTTTAATGCCTTTGTTAAGCTATCAAATGTATGATGATCTTCACCATTTCCATGCAAAAAAATCAAAGGTTTACCCTTTCCAATTTTTTCGTAAAACAGTTCTATTCCATTCGTTTTTATAATCATTATTTTCTCCTAGTAAAAAGGTCCCGAAGGACCTTAATAGTCAATGTGCATAAGCCATGTTCTGTTCCCTTAAAGGGTGTGACCATTTATCTCTACTTCGTAGCATATATCGACTTGAGTTCGTCTTTATACGTGCCCCTACCAAATTTGGGTTGCTAGCTTGAGGGGTTTACCGCGTTTCATTTGTTCATTTCTGAACAACTCGTTTCTGTGGCACATTACGTCTAGGTCATAGTTTCCCTTAGACCATCGAACGCCGTTACGATTACTCGTACCCTAAGTTATTTTTTCCTTAGACACAAACACTACATTCATCTCAGAATGTGCTAGCATGGACTTTCCTAACCTATCAAATAGGCTCGATCACCTTCCACTGACAAAAAACATTATAGCATAAAGTTATTAATTCAACAAGATGTTAGAATTTACTCTTTGACTTCTTCTTTAACATCTTCAACTTCTTCTTCAACAACGTCTTCAACTTCTACTTTAATGTGTACTTCTCTAATGGTAACGATTGCATGTTCTGGGTCATCTAAGACTTTGATTTCTTTTCCTAAAACTAAATCTTTGACTTTAAATGTATCGCCTAGCTTCATATGTGAGACGTCAACTTCAAATTTAGCAACACCATGACCAGGTAAATATTCTGCCTGAATTTCTGTCATAGCTTCTTGAGGATAAAGTTTTGACTTATAAAAACTTTCTTTACCGAGAAGAACAACAGGAATCATTGCGAAAACATGTTCTTTTGCTTCTACACAACGTAAATCAAAATGGATGATATCATGTGGTCTAAGAACTGTTGTTTCAACGTGTTCAATATACACATAATGTTGTTTACCTTCCAATTTTACTTTAAACGTCATATTTTTACCATATGCCTTGATTGCTTCTTTAAGATCCTTGTCTTCAACTTGTATCGATGTTGAATCAAAAGACTTACCATACATAACACCTGGCACCTTATTTTCATTACGTACCTGACGAATAGGATTTACTCTTACTTCTAAGTTCATATTAAATCTCCTTTCAATCTATAATTTATTATACCATTGTTATAGCATAATGACTGATATGTACCTTAAGAATAAAAAAATGGAGTCTTTCAACTCCATTTAATTCTTATTTAACGGTTAATGCATCTTTTCTAGATAGGTCTACACGGCCTTTATCATCTATGCCAATACATTTAACAAGAATTTGGTCACCAATTGATACAACAGATTCTACTTTTTCTACACGTTCTTTAGCAAGACGTGAAATATGTACTAATCCTTCAGTACCTGGCCATAATTCAACAAAACAACCAAATTTTTCAATACGTGTGACTTTACCTTCATAGATTTCACCAGCTTTAGCTTCACGAACTAAGTCCATGATTCTTTGTGCTGCACTTTCAATCCATTTTGTTTCCATATGCATCAAAATGACTTTACCATCTTGACTAATATCGATCTTAACACCATTATTATCATCAATGATCTTAGTGATAATCTTACCACCAGCACCAATAACGTCTCTAATCTTGTCAGGATTGATCATAAGAAGTTTAACTTTAGGAGCAAATTTAGATAAATCAGGAGCAACTGTTGGAATTGTTTCTAACATATGCTTCAAGATGTGAAGTCTGCTTAAACGTGCTTGTTCAAGTGCTTCTTTTAAAATTTGTTCTGTAATACCAGAAATCTTAATATCCATTTGTAAAGCTGTAATACCAGTTTCAGTACCTGCAACCTTGAAGTCCATATCGCCTTCATGATCTTCCATACCTTGAATATCAGATAGGATGGTGTAATATTCACCTTCCATAATTAAACCCATAGCAATACCAGCAACTGGAGCCTTAATTGGTACACCTGCAGCCATTAATGCCATCGTACCAGCACAGATTGTTGCTTGTGAACTTGATCCATTAGATTCAAGAATTTCTGATACAACACGAATGGTGTAAGGGAATTCTTCTTCATTAGGTAAAACTTGTAACAAGGCACGTTCGCCTAATGCTCCATGTCCTACTTCTCGACGTCCAACAAAACCATAACGTCCTGTTTCACCAACACTAAATGGTGGAAAATTATAATGTAACATAAATCTCTTTGAATCATCAAGACCAAGACCATCAATAATTTGGTTTTCACCTAAAGCACCAAGTGTAACAACACCTAAAGCTTGAGTTTGACCTCTTGTGAATAAACTTGAACCATGAGTTCTTGGTAAAACATCTACGCGAGATGATAATGCTCTGATTTCATCAACTTTACGTCCATCAGGGCGTACTTTGTCTTGAGTAATCAATCTTCTAACTTCAGCAGTAACAATACCATCTAATACTTTCTTAACTTGTGCAAGATAGGATTTTTGTGTTTTTTCATCGAATACTTTAACGTCATCAACAAGTCTAAAGAATGATTTTTTTTCGAAATGTTTAATTGTTTCTTCAGATATTGCATCAATTGCATGATATCTTTCAAGTTTGTCAAAAATGGATACAGCTTCAATTAAACGAACTTTTGCATATGCATTAACTTCGTCTCTAACTGCATCTTCAACTGCAAAATTATCAAATTCCATCTTGACTATGTCAAAATCTGCTTGAATTTTTTCTTGGAATGTAATCAATTCTTTAATGATTTCATGACCAAACATTATTGCTGCTAACATGTCAGTTTCATTGACTTGCTTAGCACCAGCTTCAACCATGTTGATTGCTGTCTTAGTTCCAGTAACAATTAAATCCATATCACTTTCTAATAATTGATCAGGTGTTGGATTGATGATAAATTCACCATTTATTCTACCAATCTGAACACCAGCAATTGGACCATTGAATGGAATATTAGATAGTCCTAAAACCAATGATGAACCCAATAATGCAGCCATTTCAGTTGTACACTCTGGATCACTTGATAAAACTGTATTAATGATTTGAACTTCGTTCTTAAATCCTTCTGGAAATAATGGACGTAGAGGTCTATCAATTAAACGTGATGTTAATGTTTCATGTTCTGAAGGTCTACCTTCTCTTCTTAAAAATCCACCAGGGATTTTTCCTGCTGCATAAAGCTTTTCCTGATATATTACCATTAAAGGGAAGAAATCTTGAGTGGAAGCTTCGTTTCTAGCTGTTACAACGCTTAATACTGTAGAGTCACCATATGAAATCAAAGCTGAACCTGCTGCTTGCTTTGCCATTTCACCTGTTTCAACACGCAGCACTCTACCGCCTAGTGTTGTTTCATATACTTTCTTTTGCATGATATAAAATCTCCTTCATTTTATATTTCTATTCTTATTTTTTTAACCTTATTAATTATACCATAATTTAATTTTTTTGATAGTAAAATCATAGGAATGAAGCATAATCGCTTCATCTATAAAAAAAAAGATTGCATCAGCAATCTTTTTAACGACGTAATCCAAGTTTTTGAATCAATTCTTGATAACGATTTACATCTCTTGAACGTAAATACTTTAACAAGCGACGTCTTAGTCCGATCTTCATGTAAAGACCACGACGAGAGTGAAAATCATGAATATGCTGTTGAAGATGGTTGTTTAAATCGTTGATTTCCTGTGTGAGAACAGCGATTTGGACTTCTGGTGAACCAGTGTCCCCTTCTTTAATTGCATAAGCTTTAATGATTTCAGTCTTTTTTGCCTTATCGAGTGCCATGTTGTATCCTTTCTCGAATAACTAAAGACAGGGTTGGCTTTCCCTTATCCTTGTTACCGCCTTTTATATTGTAGCATTTATTTCATAAAATGCAACTATATTTTAACAAATTGGTCAACGTTAACAACAAATACAGTTGCTCCGCCGACTTCTACTTCTATTGGTAATGCAGAGAATGATCCAAATTCATTAACAATGGTATTTGGAACGAGTTTCGTTCTCTTTTTACTGTGTGCTTCGATGATTTCTAGTGCTTGTGGTACTTTCTCATCGTTAACACCAATAAGAAATGTTACATTACCTGCTCTTAAGAAACCGCCTGTTGTTGCAAGACGCGTTGAAAAGAATCTATCTTGGACTAATGCTTTTTGAACTTTGTTTGCATCATCATTGGATACGATAGCTAATATCAATTTCATAAAATACCCACCTCACAAAGATATTATATCATAATTTTTTGATTTGTTAATTTTCTTACTTCAATTTCATCCATCTTTAATTGCTCAATAAGTTCTTTTTTTCCTTTAAATTTAAGTACATTTCTTAAGCGTTGAAAGAAAACAATTTCTAAAGTTTTTCCATATATATTTTGGTCAAAATCAAGAATGTATATTTCTAAGCGTTTTTCAAAACTAAAATTCAAAGTAGGATTGTTCCCAATATTTGCCATGGCATGATACCATATACCTTTATATTGAACACGAACATAATAGACTCCACTTTCAGGTAAGAAATAATGATCGTAGTCTATATTGGCTGTAGGAAATCCTAGTTTATGTCCAATATGATTACCATGAACAACTTCGCCTTTGATGTGATAATCTCTGTTAAGCAATTTACGTGCTGAAGCAAGATCACCTGCTAAAAGAAAATCTTTGACATATGTTGTAGATAGTCTTGTATTGTTATAAAGCATATCTTCAACAATATCAACAATAAACCACTTCTTTAGATCAGCAATCGTTCCTACACCACGATATGCAAATCTTGCATCTCTGCCAATAACTAATCGTTTGACATTGATTCTTCTTAAGAATTGAATAAACTCTTCAACTGTCAAATTAGAAAATTCTAGATTAAAGTCAATAATAAAGACATAATCTAGTCCAAATCGAGAAAAAAGTTCTATTTTATCATTTTTTTGAGTTAATGTTTTGAATGCTTGCTTGCGCAAAATGGATGATGGATGTGGATCAAATGTCAAAACTGCATGCTTAGTATCAGTATAGGCAACTACACGTTGAATCAATTGTTGATGTCCTAAATGAAGACCATCAAAATTGCCCATCGTCAATGTAAGAGGTTCGTCATTTTGGATTAACTTGTAGTTTGCAGAAATGATTTTCATGTAATCTCCTTAAAAAATTAAAACTGGTTTATATTGATTTTCAGCTTTTACTTCATAATATGCTATCATTTGATGATTTTCATCATATACAATAAAGGGATGGTCAGTGATAACCTGTCTTTCATCTAAATAGACCCCATTTTTTACCAATCCAATCAAATAATCATTCAATGTAATAGATGGGAAATCTTTAAAGAACTGTTCTAAAGATATCATATCATCTTTTGTAATATCTTCAATACTTTTCGAATTTTGCAATGAATATTTACCAACTGAAAGACGTTTTAACTGATCAAGAGCAGCATATGTATCAAGTTTTTCTGCTAAATCAACAGCTACACTTCTAATATAAGTTCCTTTTGATACAGAAGCTAAAAATGAGCATGTATTGTTTTCTAGTAAACTGATCATCTTAAATTCGTAGATAGAAACCAATCGAGTTTCACGCTTCACATCAAGTCCTTGACGAGCAAGTTCATATAGCTTTCTACCATTTTGTTTAATTGCTGAATACATGGGGGGTAATTGATCATACGAACCAATCATGTCTTTCATCGCTTGCTCAACTTGAGGTTGATTAATGATTGAATCTTTGGTTTCAACTATACTACCAGTTGTATCATAAGTATCATAATGATTCCCAAAAGCAATTGATCCTTCATAAACTTTATCAAGATTGGAAAATAAATGAGCTAGTTTGGTTGCTTTGCCCGTACAAAGAATTAAAAGACCACTAGCAAATGGATCTAAAGTTCCTGTATGGCCAATTTTATCAAGATGAAATTTCTTTTTCATCTTAAAAACAACATCATGAGATGTCATTCCTTTTTGCTTATTAACTAGAAAAAATCCATCCATCTTATCACCACCTCAAATTATACACTATTTTAAGGTATAAAAAAAGCACTTGCGTGCTCTAATTATTTGAATTGGTTAAACCAAGCAGCGACTCTTTCTTTTGGTTGGTAACCGCTTTGGCGATCAACTTCTTCACCATCTTTGTAAAGTACGACTGTTGGAACACTGCGAATACCTGCTTCTACAGCTTGATTTCTAAATAAGTCAATATCTACACGGTAAAACTTTGTGTCCACCATTTCAGTGCTTAAAGATTCTAAAACTGGTTTTAACATTTTACATGGTCCACACCAAGTTGCAAAATACTGTACGACGACTAAACCTTGGTGCCCGACGACGTCTTGATAAGGTTGTCCTTGATAATCAATCATTAAATTTTCCTCATTTCTTTATAATTTATCAACTTTATTATATGCTGAATGCTTGAAATTATCAAGCCATTTGCACTATTTTAGAGTAATTATTGTTACACCGTTTAAACCTTCTCCATCACCACCAAAACGATGTGTCTTAATATAAGGAGAGGACTTGATGTAGTCATAGACAGCTTTCCTAACTGCTCCACTACCAAAGCCATGAATGATACGCATGGTTTCTAAACCCGATAAGATAGCTGAATCAATTGCTTGATCCATGGCTTCTTTGACTTCTTCAAAACGGTAACCTCTTAAGTCCAACTCGAATTTTCCTGATTTTTCTGGAGTAGATCCAATATTGACTCTTTCGTGCTTTTCAGCCTTCTTAGGCTCTTTTTTCTCTATTTCTTTTCTCAAATCATATGATTTAAAGACTAAATCAAATTTTCCGAAAATAATTCTATAATCATCATTTTTGATTGATTTGATTATTCCATACTGCTGGTAAGGAAGAATAAAGACACTATCTCCTACAACGAGTTCATCATCAAATGAAACTAGTTTTTGATTATCAACTTTTTGATTGAGTTTATATTTGATTGCTGCTAACTCTGGTTTTGAAACCTCGTTTTTCTTTTGAAGTTCGATGATGATTTCTCTCACTTCATCTTTGAGTGCATCTAAAGCCTTTTCTTCTTTAATTCGTACTTTTTCAATCATCTTGTCTTGATCAGCTAATAATTTTTCTTTAGATTGTTGAAATTCTGTTTTGGCTTTTCTATTTTCTGAGATCTCATCAGCAAGATTTTCTTTTTGTTTTTCAATATAAAGCATCTCATCATTCAACTTTTCCATCACTTTGGCTAAATCTGTTTGTCTGCCTTGATAGATGGTTTCTGCGTCTTGCACAACCTCTTCTTTTAGCCCCAGACGTCTTGCAATAAGAAAGGCATGTGAAGACCCGGTTGTTCCCATTTGAAGGTAGTATAGTGGCTTTAAAGTCTTCTTATCAAATGCGACACTAGCTGTTGTCATATTGGGTTGCTCATAAGCATAACTTTTTAGCTCAGAATAATGCGTAGTTACCATCATTCTAAGATCATAAGGCTTAAATGCATTTAAAATAGCGATTGCTAAGGAGACACCTTCATTAGGATCTGTTCCACTGCCGAGCTCGTCTAAAAGAATTAAAGTATTATCTTTCACATTTTCAATCATCGAGATGATTTTATTTAAATGTGAAGAAAAGGTTGATAAGGATTGCAAAATCGATTGTTCATCACCAATATCAGCAAAAACTTGGTCGAAGATTGCAATATCAGAAGCTTCACTTGCCGGGATCATTAATCCACATTGAGTCATTAAGGTGAGTAGACCTACAGTTTTTAAAGCAACTGTTTTACCTCCAGTATTGGGACCGGTAATCAGTAATGTTTTAACGTTTTGATTTAATTCTAGTGTTATAGGAACAGCGATGCTTTGATCAAGCAATGGATGTTTTGCTTTGATTAAGGAAATTCTTCCTGTTTCATTGATACTCGGCTTATTAGCATTTAATTTGATTGCATATTGTGCTTTAGAAGATATGAAGTCCAGACCTAGAAAAACATCTAAATTATCCTTTAGACTTTCATGAGCTCTATGAACTTCTTCGCTTAATAAAGCAATAATTTTTTGAATTTCTTTTTCTTCTTCAATTTTTAATTGTTCAATTTGAGCTGTAATCTGTCTGGTTGCTTCTGGTTCAATATAGACTGTTTGTTTACTTGATGAAACATCATGAATTACACCTTTGATCTTATTTTTATAAGCATCCTTAACAGGAATACAAAAACGATCATTTCTTTGCACGATAACGAGCTCATTAAGATATGTACTATGATCTGTCAGAAATTTTTGTAATTTATCTTGAAGTTGCTTATCTAATTTAGATTTATCTCTTCTAATCTTGAGTAAGACAGGTGTTGCATCATCTAATATTTGTCCATCTTCATCTATTTTTGATTGAATATAATCCAGCAAACTGTGATGCGTATGCAAATTCTGAACATAATGAGATAAAGACATTGCACTAATCTTCAGTCGCTCAAGTTCACGAAAATATTTGATTATATCTCTTTCCATTAATAAAAATAGTCGAACATACAATAATTCTTGAATTGAATAAATGCGATCCAAACTTGCATATCGAAGTAGTTCATGAATATCATAATCCTCAAGAAATGGTAAAACACCCGCTCTAATAATGAGTGTGGTCATATCCATGGTTTCATCAAGTGCATGACGAATTGACTGCACTTCAGTCATGGGTTCTAAATTGATAATTTCATTTCTAATCGTATCCGATTTTGCATAACTTGATATCAATTCAAGTATTTGATTCAATTCTAAAGCTTTCATCATAAATCGCATCATGAGCCACCTATTTCTTAAAAAATATGGTATAATAATGAAAGAGCAGGAGATATCAATGAAACACTACACCATTTCGGTTAATGATCTTGAACTTACAAAACTTAACAAAGTCTACCAATATCACCAAGTAGAGGATACAAATCCCTATTTGCTTTTTCATGCAGAGCACAACGGTATCGACATTTTAGCTTACAAAACAGGTAAGGTTTTACTTCAAGGTAAAGAAGTTACTCATGAACTTGTTTCAATCAAAAACCACTTAAATCGTGAAGATTATGAAGCGATTGGTTCTGATGAAGTAGGCACAGGAGATGTCTTTGGTCCGATTGTTGTTTGTGCATTATATGCATCCATCAGTGATATTGCCTATCTAGAAAGCCTTAATGTTCGTGATTCTAAGAACATGAATGACAAAGCGATTATCGCAATAGCACCAAAGATTGCAAAGAAATTGATCCATTCCTTACTTATTCTTCCACCAAGAAAATACAATGAGCTTGTTGGACAAGGTTATAACTTAAATAAAATAAAGGCGTTGCTTCATAATCAAGCAATCATTAAGACATCTTCAAAGCTGAAAACGCCTGTCGCAGTGATTGTTGACCAATTTTGCACACCTCAATTATACTTTAATTATATTAAAGATGAAACCCTAATTTATCGTGACATTGATTTTCATGTCAGAGCTGAGCAAATTCACTTAAGTGTTGCTGCTGCTTCAATTATCGCACGCTATGCATTTTTAGTTAAAATGGATGAGTATAGTAAGAAGATAGATACCACCTTACTTAAAGGTGCCAGTAAAGATGTTGATGAAATGGTTAAAGATATCTATGACTCTAAAGGTTTAAAAACATTATCTTTAGTAACTAAAATGAACTTTAAAAACGTAACTAAACAGAATCTGACATAAGTTTTTGAATTATATTTTTAAATTCTTGGGGCATATCGGCTGTAAAAGTCATATGCTCTTTTTTTGTCGGATGAAAAAACGATATTTTTTGAGCATGCAAAAATTGTCCTGTCTTGCCGACAACTTCTTTTGGTCCATAGATAGGATCTCCAACGACTGGATGGTTGATATACGCCATATGAACACGGATTTGATGTGTTCTACCTGTTTCTAATTGACAAGTAAGCAAAGTATATAACTCAAAGCGATCAATGACTTTAAAATGAGTTTTGGCAGGTTTTCCACCACTGGCAACGGTCATTTTCAATCTATTTTTAGGATGTCTTGTGATGGGAGCATCAATTGTACCTTCATTTTCGGTAAATTTACCATAAACTAAGGCAATATATTCTCTTTGAATCTTATGTTCAGAAAGATCATGACTCAAAGCTTGATGTGTCACATCATTTTTTGCTACAACCAATAATCCCGATGTATCTTTATCTATGCGATGAACGATACCTGGTCTAGAAACACCATTAATCGAACTCAACTCATCAATTTGAAATAGTAAACCATTGACTAAAGTGGGTTCATGATAGCTTGCTGCTGGATGAACAACCATGCCTTGCGGTTTATTAATAACCAATAAATCATCATCTTCATAAATCACATCTAGCTTAAGATCAACTGCTTTTAAATCCAAACTTTTTGTTTCTATTGCTTCTAATTCAATTAAATCATCAAATTTTAATGTATGCCCTGTCTTAACCTTAATACCATTGACTAAAACATACCCTTCTTTAATGGCATGTTGGACATAACTTCTACTTTTTTCTTTGTAATAATGTTCTTGAAGAAATTGATCGAGCCTCAATCCAACAGATTCATGATTGATCTTGATTGATAATGACATTTTGTTTCTCCTTTTTCTTTCGCTTGGGATCCATGATAAATAGATCAATAGCAAACAAAACGATTGCAGCACTTAAAAACATGTCTGCCATATTGTTGTAAAAATTACTAATTCCAAATAGCCCTAAAATAGGAGTCAAAAATGGAAAGTGCATAAAATCGATAACATATCCAAATAAAGCACGATTAATGGCATTGCCTAATGTTCCACCGATAAATAAAGCGATTGAAATACTATATACTTTTTTGGTTTTAAAGTTAACATCTGTAAATAAATACCCAAAAATAGCTAATGCTATTACTGTAATGACCATAAACAGTAGATGTTGGCCTTCTAACATACCACCTGAAGCACCAGTATTTTGTGTATATGTTAGTTCTAATAAATTTGGAATCACTACGACACGATCAGAACTAGTTAAAAAAAATTGTGCTAATTGTTTTGTAACCTGATCTATTAATATTGAAAAAAGAATAATAAGTGCACCGATAAACATAAAAACCTCCTAAAATACAACTGATAATACAACAATACCCAAAATCATGAAAAAGAATGCAACAATTGTACTTTCAGTTAATTGTGGAATTTTCGTATTGATATTTTCAAGTGTTGGATGATAAATTTTTAATAACCGATAATAGAAATAGTAATAGAGAAAACTCCATCCCATAATCAATAAAACCAGCAAAATAGATATTAAAAACGTAAGTTTAGTATATATAAACATATTGATAAGAATCAAAGCCGGTAAAAGTACAATCAAAATAGAAAATAAGAGTGCACCAAAAACCGATTTAACAACTAACTTCACAGTTGTCTTTTTATCAATTAATTTAACTAGATTTGCAAAGCGTCTAAAGAAACGAAAAACTTTATCAATAGAATTAGTTAAACTCTTCATTGAGCCATTGCACCGCCTCTTCTACAGTAGTTACTGATTTAACAATAAAGGGGTAATCTATATCTGGAATCTCAGATAAATGTGAGGCAGGAATAAACATTATATCCACATTATTATAGATTGCAGTATACATTTTTTGCGAAATTCCACCAATTCTTCCTACTTCACCATTCATTTCTATGGTTCCAGTTCCGGCTATTTTTGAATCTCCCAAGTTTATATTTACTAAACTTACATAAATACTAAGTGTTTGAATAAGTCCTCCACTTGGTCCTCCAATAATCGTATCTAATCCTGGTAATTCAAAACTAGGGCTTGCAGAATCAATCATATAAGCTGGATAAAATATCATGTATGGATCTTCTTCTTGGTAGATATAAGTCACACTGTGATATGTTATTTCATCTCCGCTAACTCGTTTGATTGTAAACTCGACTTCACTATCATATGCTAACATCACAAAATCTTCATGTGCATAGTCTGAATAGTTGTGACCATTGATCGTTACAATTAGATCACCAATTTCTAAGCCTTCTACATAACTAGGACGATAATACACATATAAACCTTCATAATGATAATCTATAGTGACTTCAGGTTTCGTATCATGAGCAAGTAAATAAGCTTGAATAACAGATGTTTTAAGTGATACCATTTTCGATATCTGACCTTGTGCATACTCATCTTGCATTGATAAATCTTTTTGTCTTTCGGTCATCTCATAGATTTCCATTGTTTTATCAGTTGCTAAGACCCATGATTGAAATGGAGTTATCGGTGAGTAAGAGTAAACATAAATTGTATTAAAATTATCAACCATATCATAACCATCTATAATGACAGCCTCATTTACTTGAGAAAGTCCACCAGGTGCGATCACTGCTAATTGTGTTGGTGCAACCAAGACAAAAAGCATATAGATATATGGAAATAGGAGAATGATTAATAATTTTTTATACTGCTTAAGTAGTTTTAACATATTGTAATTCACCAACTTCTATTTGGCGATACTTGACTCCTGCTGCTTGTAGCATTTTTATGGCTGCAAGATGTTCTTTTGAATCTTGATATTTATTTGATTCATAAACAATTTCTTTAATTCCACTTTGAATGATAAGTTTGGAACATTCATTGCATGGGAATAGTGTAACATAGATTGATGATCCTTTTAAGTTAGTTGTAGCATTTAAAATGGCATTTGCTTCAGCATGGACTACATATGGATACTTTGTATCCACATATTCCCCTTCATTTGCCCAAGGGAATGTTTCATCACTGCAGCCTTGTGGTAATCCATTATACCCAATGCCGACAATTCTTTTGTCAGGGTTGATAATACAAGCACCAACTTGAGTGCTTGGATCTTTACTTCTTAATGAGGATAATTTTGCAACACCCATAAAATATTGATCCCAAGATATATAATCCTTACGCATTATTTAACTTCCTCCTTGGTTGCTAATCCTAAATTTACATGACAGTAACCACCTGGATTTTTCTTTAAATAATCTTGATGATAAGCTTCAGCTAATACATAATCTAGATTAGGTTTAATTTGGGTTGCAACTCTATTAAAGTCACTTTTAAAATATGATTTCATAAATTGAGCGACTGCTGGTTCATCAGCCATATCATCTAAATAGATTCCGCTTCTGTATTGTCTGCCTATATCATGACCTTGTTTATTAATTGAAAAAGGGTTAATGATTCTAAAGAATTGGTCTAAGATTTGTTCTAGAGTAATCACTTTTTCATCATAAAAGACCTTACACGCTTCTGCATGCTTTGCTTGACCATTACATACCTGTTCATATGTTGGATTTTCTATATTGCCATCAACATAACCAACAGATGTATCCATAACGCCTTTAAGTTGATTGAAATAAGCTTCAACACCCCAAAAACATCCACCAGCTAGTATTATACTTTTCATGATTTGCCCACCTTAATTTGCAATTCATCCAATTGAATTTGATCCACATCGCTTGGTGCTTGCATCATCATGTCTTTTGCACTTTGTGTTTTTGGAAATGCAACAACATCTTTAATGTTGGATGTATTTGTCATGAGCATAACAACGCGATCTAACCCTAAAGCTAGGCCACCATGTGGAGGTGTACCATATTTTAATGCATCAACAAAGAAACCAAAGCGATGTGCAACATCTTCTTTTGTTAATCCTAGTGTATCAAACATTAATTTTTGAACTTCTTGGTTGTGAATACGGATGGAACCACCACCTATTTCATATCCATTTAAGACGATATCATAAGCTTTAGCCATTGCATCCTTCGGATTATTTTTAAGCACTTCAGGATCAACAGGGGCAGTAAATGGATGATGTTTAGCATAATATCTTTGTTCTTCTTCACTATATTCAAGAAGTGGCCAGTCAACAACCCATAGAAATTTATAAACACCTTCAGGAATAAGTTTGAAATCGTTTGCTAGTGCAATTCTAAGTGCACCTAATGCAGATGCAACACGATCAAACGTACCAGGAACTAAAAATAAGATATCTCCATTTTTTAGTCCGAGTTGAGTTTGTTGCTCATCACTCAAAAATTTCACAATACTACCCGAAATCACACCATCTGTCATCTTCAAATAAGCGAGTGCTTCACCATGATTCTTTTTGACCAAATCTGTATAAGTATCGATGTTTTTTCTTGTCAAGTGACTACCGTTTTCTACTAATAATCCCTTAACAAAGTCTTTTTCATTAAAAAATGGAATGTCTATTGGTTGAAAAAACTTAGAATAATCTTGAATGAGCAATTCATAGCGCATATCAGGTTTATCATTTCCATATTTTTCCATAGCTTCTTGATAAGTCATTTGCAAAAATGGTGTCTTAACTTCAACATTAAGTACTTTTTTAAAGGTATTGACCATGACTTTTTCAACGATTTCTTGTACATCTTGTTGATCAACAAATGATGCTTCAATATCGATTTGAGTAAACTCTGGTTGTCTATCAGCTCTTAAATCTTCATCTCTAAAGCATCTAGCAACCTGAAAATACTTTTCAAATCCAGCGACCATGAAAAGTTGTTTATAAATTTGAGGAGATTGTGGAAGTGCATAAAAAGTACCAGGATATAATCTAGATGGCACGAGATAATCTCTTGCCCCTTCTGGTGTCGACTTGCCTAATATTGGTGTTTCCAACTCATAAAAGCCTTCGTCAACTAATGTTTGACGAATTGCTTGAGTGATTTGATGTCTTTTAATCATGAAATTTTGCATGACAGGTCTTCTTAAATCAAGATATCTATATTTGAGTCTAGTATCTTCTAACGCGTCTGTGTCATTTGCAATAATGATTGGAGGATTTTCAGCTGCACTTAAAATTGTAAGTTCAGTCACTTCAACTTCAATTTCTCCAGTTGACATTTGTTTATTCATGCTTTCTCTTTGTATTACTATCCCTTTTGCATCAATAACAAATTCATTCTTAATTTTTAGAGCTGTCTCATAAAAAGGATTCTCTGGTTTAACAACCAATTGTGTGATACCAAAACGGTCTCTTAAGTCAATGAACATTAAACCGCCTAAATTTCTGTTTTTAGCAACCCAACCTTTAAGATATACTTTTTGATTGAGATGACTACTATTCAATTCATTATTATGATGTGTATATTTCATATTACTTCTCCAATTTTTCTAGTAAATACTTGCTGATTTTAGGTATTAAAACTTCTTCTTGTACTTCTGTCTTAGTATTTTTAATTGCTACGACACCTTTTTGATATTCCTCTTCGCCTAAAATGACTAAATATTTCGCACCAAAACGAAGCGCTTGTTTGAGTTGTCCTTTAAAAGCTTTTTGTGTATAGTTTGTATCTGCAACAAGATTTGCTTTTCTAAGTTCATATAAGATTTCAGTAGCAACTGTTTTTAAATCATCATTAAAGACAATTACAAACGCATCCAGAGGTCTTTCTTTTGCAAAATCAACATTCTCAGCATCAAGAGCTAAAAGTAATCTTTCCATACCAAATGCAAAACCAATACCACCTAAATCAGGTCCACCTAGCTCAGATACTAAGTTTTGGTATCTGCCACCACCACCAAGTACGTTTTGAGCACCAAAACCTTCGATATCAGCCTCTATTTCAAAAACTGTATGACTATAATAGTCAAGGCCTCTAACAAGCTTAGGTGCGATCTCATAGCTGATTTTCGCTGCATTTAAATGATCTAAAACTTGTTTAAAATATGCTCTTGATTCATGATTTAAGTAATCTTGTGGTGTTGGAGCATTTTTAATAGCTTCATTTTTCTGATCGACCTTACAATCTAGAATACGCAAAGGATTTTTTGTCAATCTCACTTTGCAATCTTCACAAAGTTCATCAATATGTGGTGTAAAATATGCTTTAAGTGCTTCTTGATAATTTGATCTTGACGCTTCATCACCTAAACTATTGATACGAACTCTAACACCTTTTAGGCCTAATCTCTTAATGAAATCATAGGCTAAAATAATCATCTCAGCATCTAAAGCAGGATCGATTGTTCCAATGGCTTCAACTCCAAATTGATAGAATTGACGATATCTTCCTTTTTGTGGTCTTTCATATCTAAAATTAGGTCCTATATAATAAACCTTTTCCAGTTCTTGGCTTGCGTATAATTTGTTTTCAACATAACTTCGAATGATACCTGCTGTTCCTTCAGGTCTTAAGGTTAGTTTTCTATCGCCACGATCATCAAAGTCATATGTTTCTTTAGTCACCATATCTGATAGTTCAGTATGGCGATGGAAAACATCGCTATACTCCATAATTGGAGTGCGCATTTCCTTTAAGTTATATAAGCCTAAAATTTCTCTGATTTTTTCTTCTAATGCTTGCCAAAGATAAGACTCATTTGGTAATACATCATACGTTCCTTTGACTTTATTGATTGCCATGGTAATCCTCCCTTAATAGCTCATATATGAGCAATTCATCTTTAATCACTTGATCTCTTTTTTCTAAAATATAGATATTCGTTTTAATTAACTTAAAACCAATTTTCTCAATCACTTTTTGACTTGCAATGTTCTGTTTCAAATGCTTCATCGTCATCTTTTCATATCCTAAATAATCAAATCCAATATCAACCATACGTTTAAGTGCATTGGTCATAATACCTTTATTCCAATAATCCTTATGCAATACAAATCCAATTTCTACTCCATTGATATTCTTTATTTTACTATGAAAATCAATGGTTCCTATCATTTTCGACTTTTTCACATCAATGATCGAGTACCCTATGGGTAATCCTTCTTTATGACGAGGTAGATATATACGAGTTATTGACTTTTTTGCTTCTATAGGTAGGATGAATGGTCCCCAATTCAAAAATTGTGTAACCTCTTTATCTTTTCCATATTCAAACATGTCATTTGCATCTGATTTTTTGATTGTTCTTAAACAATAATCATCAAAATAAATCACTGGCATTTTTTTATAAGGTTTCTTCATCTATCGCTCCAAAAAAATAAAAACATCCTTAAAACATCTAAGGACGTAATTGTATACGCGGTACCACCTTAGTTCTAGAACATTTCTAGCCCTCATTATAGCTTGTCTCCAAAGGTGTCACAATCCTTGATATCTTGGCACTTTCACTATCTGCCATCGCTAATAGAAATCAATGAATTCTTCCTTCATCACAGACGATTCACTTACATAGATATCATATCTTAAAATCGCATTTTTGTCAATTACATTTCAATGATGATTGTTACTGGTCCATCGTTGATGGATTTGATTTTCATATGTGCACCAAACAATCCTTTTTCAACATGACAATCTGTTTCCAATAATTCATTAAACTTATTATATAGAACTGTAGCTTGTTCAGGTTTAGCAGCTTCTATGAAAGACGGCCGATTATTCCCTTTGGTATCACCATATAAAGTGAATTGTGATATTGATAGAATCTCACCACTTACTTGTTTCAAATTCAAATTCATCTTTTCATTTTCATCTTCAAAAATACGAAGAGCAATGATTTTTTGTGCCATTTTTTGAATGAGTTTTTCATCATCAGCATGATGAATACCTACATAGATTAAATATCCTTTTTTAATTGATCCAATTACCTGATTTTCTACTTCTACTTGAGCTTCAAGAACTCTTTGGACAATACATCTCATTTGAAATCTCTTTCCACACTATATAATTCACTTACTTTTCTTAAATTAACCATTAATGATTGTAGTGATGTAGCATTATCAATTGAAACTTTGATCCGAATAATCATTTCCATGTTATTGGTTGTCATGGCATTGACTTCAGCAATTGAAACACTAGAAGCATTAATAACTGTCACAACATCAGCAAGCATGGTTGGTCTATTTCCACCAACAACCTTAATCCAAGTAGGATATTTGCGTGTGATTTTGTTAGACCAAAAAGCTTCAATCAATCGATTATCTTCAAATTGTCCGCAGTTTGGACAAAATGTTGCATGTATCACAATACCACTTTGTTTACTGACATAACCTATAATTGGATCTCCAGGTATTGGAAGACAGCAATTCGCTAATTTCAATTGAGGACTTGATAAGCCTTCAATAACGACACCAGTTTCACTGTGTGTTGTCAATTGCTTAGAAGCTTTTTCCATTTGACGTTGTAACATCAAGTCGCGATCAACTTCTTGACCGAGCAACTTACTTACAACAGTCTTAGGACTAATGATGCCCTTACCAATTTCTAGATAAAGATCAGGCACATTATAAACCATGTTTCTCTCGAAATGCTTTTTAGCAAATTGATCATCAATCGATTCACTTACTTTTTGAGCAGAAAATTCTCGATCAAGCATGTCTTTACCCATGATGATAATTTGATCTCGATTTTGCTTATTTAAAAAACTCTTGATCTTATGTTTAGCATGCGCAGATTTGGCGATTTTCATCCAATCTTCGCTTGGCCCATAAGAATTCTTATTGATTTTTACACTGACAATATCGCCTGTATTCAGTTCATAATCTAAGGTTACGATACGATTATTGACAAGAGCACCGACCATTTTATTACCGATATCTGTATGAATTCGATAAGCAAAGTCTATCGGTGTTGATCCCTTAGGTAACTCAATAACTTCGCCTTTAGGTGTAAAAACATAGACGTTGGCATCTAAGATATCACCTTTAATCGTACCGACAAATTCTTCAGCACCACCATCGGTTTCATCTGTATCTTCACTCATCTTCAGTAATTCGCCGTACCACTTTAATTTTTGAGCAATTTCAAACTGTTCTTTTTCTTTAGAATACGTTTTATTTTCTTTATATGCCCAGTGAGCAGCAATCCCATATTCAGCAATTTGATCCATTTCAGAAGTTCTAATTTGGACTTCAAAAAGTGTACCATCATCAGAGAGTACAGTTGTATGTAAGGATTGATACATATTAGGTTTAGGGACTGCAATATAATCTTTAAATCTACGAGGAATCGGTGTAAAGTTCGCATGAATGATACCTAATGCTTGATAACACGTTTCAATACGATCCACAATAATTCTAACCGCTAAAAGATCATAGATATCTTCAAAAGCACGACTATCTCTAACCATCTTTTTATAAATACTAAAAATGTTTTTAATGCGTCCTTTAATTTCAAAATCATGTAATTCACTGATAGTAAATAGTTCTGTAATATTTTCGATCACATGTTCAATTGAACTTTCACGTTCAGTTCTTTTAGCTTGTATCATATTAGATACACGGTAATACATCGGTGGATCAGTATATCTTAATGAGCGGTCCTCTAATTCAGCTTTGATTCTAAAAATCCCTAATCGATGCGCAAGTGGCGCATAGATTTCAAGGGTTTCAGTTGCAATTTTATATTGTTTTTCGGGTGCCATAGAATCTAGAGTTCTAACATTGTGTAATCTGTCAGCAATCTTGATTAAAACAACACGAATATCTTTTGCCATGGCAAGTAGCATTTTTTGATGATTATCTGCTTGGCTGGCTTGCGTGGTAAATGATAATTTACCTATCTTAGTTACACCATCAACGAGTTGAGCAATATCTGAGCCAAACATTGTGTCCACATCTTTTAAAGTTAAAGATGTATCTTCAACTGTGTCATGTAAGAGTGCAGCGATTAGTGTTGCTGGACCACCTTTAAGTTCTGCAAGAATTTTTGCGACTGCAATTGGATGAGTGATATAAGGCTCTCCACTCTTTCTCATTTGTCCTTCGTGCTTATCCCGTGCTAAAACATAAGCCTTTTCAATAAGCTTAATGTCTGAATCTCTTTTTATATATGAATCAAAAGATTCAACAAGTGATTGAAACAAAGGATCAGTCATAGATTCACTTCCTTAATAAGTGATTAAAGTTAATATATCATAAGCTCCAAGTTTTTCTCTACCATTTAAATCTGATAATTCAATTAAAAACGCAATACCAACAACTTCACCACCTAATTTTTCAACTAGATCGATTGCAGCTTGTATCGTGCCTCCTGTTGCTAATAAATCATCAACAATTAAGACTCTATCGCCTTTTTTAACTGCATCAGCATGCATACATAATTCGTTTTTTCCATATTCAAGTTCATAAGAAACACTGACTGCTTCTCTTGGGAGTTTTCCAGGTTTTCTAACAGGTGCAAATCCGATACCAAGATTTGTAGCTACAGGACAACCAAAAATGAAACCTCTCGCTTCAGGACCAACAATGACGTTTGCCTTTTTTTCAACAGCAAACTTCGTAAATTGATCAGCAGCATACTTGTATGCTTCACCATTAAGCATCAATGGTGTGATATCTCTAAATAAAATGCCCTTAATTGGGAAATCAGGTACATCAGCAATAAAATCTTTTAAATTCATGTTATTCCTCCATCAGTGTCTTTCTTTAGAAAAAAAGACGAATCTATTATCTTACTATTTTACCTTATTTTATACTTTTAAGCAAGTATGCTATAATGTAAACGGGTGAGATAATGAAGCCTTTAGCATATCGTATGAGACCACAAAAATTTGAAGATGTTTATGGGCAAGACCATCTTGTAGGAAAAGATGGTATTTTAGTATCAATGCTCGAAAAAAAGAAACTTTTGTCATTCATTCTTTATGGTCCTCCTGGTACAGGAAAAACAACAATTGCCCAAATATTTGCTGCACAATCCGGTTTAGATGTTTACTTTTTCAATGCTTCTACAGATAGTAAAGCTAAATTAAAAGACATCATTGATACAACCAGTTATCATGACATTTTAATTGTCATCGATGAAATACATCGAATGAAAACCGATATTCAAGATTACCTACTTCCATTTATGGAAAATGGTAATGCAACGATCATCGGATTAACTACATTAAATCCATATCAAAGCATTAATATGGCTATCAGATCAAGATGTCACCTTTACGAAGTAAAGAATCTCGATGATGAAGCTTTAGAAAAAACAGTTTTAAATGGCGTAAGAGAATTAGATGTCGATTTAAAAATTGAAAAAAGTGCTTTATCAGCTATCATTCGTTACTCCAATCATGAGGTTAGAACTGCACTCAATATATTAGAAAGTGCTTCTTTAGTTTTAAATGATGGAGATACACTGACTTCCCAAATGATTTATCGTATTGCTGGCAAAATCAATCATGATTTAGACGATCACGAAGATCACTTTTATGACTTGTTAAGTGCACTACAAAAATCAATTAGAGGGTCTGATGTTGATGCATCAATCCATTACCTAGCAAGATTAATCACTTTAGGTGACCTTCAATCAATCATTCGAAGACTCATCGTCATCGCTTATGAAGATATTGGATTAGCAAATCCTTTAATGGGTGGTAAGGTGCTAAATGCTTGTGATAGCGCGATAAGAGTAGGATTTCCTGAAGCAAATCTCATTTTATCAGCAATTGTTATTGATATGGCACTTTCACCAAAATCAAATACTGCAGCCATCGCTATTGATCAAGCGCTTCGCGATTATGAAGAAAATGACACAGGTGTTGTTCCTGATCATGCAAGTAACCGAAAAATCAAAATGAATCCTGATATTTATCATTATCCACATAATGATCCAGACAGCGTCAATGATCAATCCTATTTACCAGATGCGATCAAAGATAAAACCTATTATCATCCTAAAGATGAATCAAGTTATGAAAAAGCTCTTTCAGATCGGCTAAAAATGATTGATAAAATCAAACATAAAAAAAGATAAAGCACTCTAATTTAGAGTGCTTTATTTTTATCCTTCTGTGGAAATAATGACTGGTATTGTAATTGGACTTCTTCTTGTTTCTTGATATATAAACCGGTTCACTTCGTTTCTAACATCACGTTTATATTCATTCCAATTGATATATTTGCCTTCTAAATGTTTCTTACTTACTTCTAAGAACATATTTTTAACTTTTTCTAAAAGCTCTCCAGATTCTTGGATATAGACAAATCCTCGAGTGACAATCTGAACTTCTCCCAAAATCGTTTTAGTCTTTGGACTAACGTGAGCAACAATCAATAAAGCGCCATCTTCAGCAAGCAATTCTCTATCCTTCATCACAAAGTCATTGACATCACCAATTGCAGTTCCATCAATTAAGATTTCACCAACACTGATGTCATTTTTAGACACATAAGCTTCTTTATCTTTAATTGTGAGTACATCACCATTATCCAAGATAAAGACATCTTCTGCATGATATCCAATAGATTCAGCTAATTTTTTTACGCCATATTGATGACGATATTCACCAATCGTTGGAATAATATATTTAGGTTTAAGTAAATTCATCATCATCTTTAATTCTTCAGCAGTTGCGTGTGCTGATGTTAATAATCTCTTATTAATCATTTGAACTTGTGCATCACTACGGTATAAAGTATCTAAAGTTCTTGCTGCCATCTTTTCTGTTCCTGGAACTGGGGGCGTCATCAAAATGACAGTATCTTTTTCAGTAATATGAATTAGACGATCAGTTTTCTTACACATTCTTTGAATCATAAAGAACGGTTCATGTCTACTTCCTGTAACTAAAGCAACAATATCATGGTCATCATTTTTATTTTTTTCATCGATATATCTTAAATTGACTAAAGATTCTGTAGGAATTTTTAAGTATCCATCCTCGATTGCGATATCAACGATACGTTGTGCACGTCTACCAATAATTGCAATTCTCTTATGATGAGCTAAAGAAATATCAACGATACGTTGTATTTTTTGTAAATCGGAAGAAAATAATGAGACAATAATTCTACCATCTGCATTGGTATACACGCTGTTTAATTTATGCATGAGTGTATCATTAACGCCTCCATTAAGCTCTAAAGTGGAACCTAATGATTCAGTTAATAAAGCGAGTACATTTTTCTCTGCTAATTCATTAATCTTTCTAAAATCTGTTTGATATTTTAAATCTCCACTTTGATCGAACGTGAAATCACTGGTATAAACAATAGAACCATCTAGAGTATGAACTGCGATCCCAACTGATTCAGGGATGGAGTGGGTTGTACTGAAAAAGGTAACACGTACGTTACCAAATTTAATGATACTATTTTGTGAAATCGTATTTAATGTCAAATCATCTAAATTGTAGTCTTCATCTTTCAACATATCCATAACGACTTGCATCGTAAAATTAGTTGCATAAACAGGAACATTTAAGTCCCTAAGGATGTGAGGTAATGCGCTGATATGATCTTCGTGAGCATGCGACAAGAAAATACCTCGAATGCGGTCTTTTGCACGAATCAATATTCTATAATCCGGGATGATTTCATCAACCCCATATAACTCTGAACTAGGGTATTTTATACCTGCATCTAAGATGAATAGTTGCTTGTCAACTTCAATGACATACATATTCTTCCCATTTTCACCCAATCCGCCCAAAGCAAAAAAACGAATTTCACTCAAACTATCACTTCCTTTAGCAACGTTTTTAACTATTGATATTATACCATGTTTTTATAATATAACAATGATTTTGTTCTATATATATGTTATGATGTTAATAGGTGAATAAGACATGATTAATTATCCAATAAAACGCAAATCACAAGTCAAAACAACAAGTTATGCAAACCTAGGTATGACATTGGAATCAGATATTGAAGCAACCAATACCTATTATTTAAATATGGGTATTGCTGTTATTCATAAAAAACCAACACCTATTCAGGTGGTTAATGTCAGCTATCCAGCCAGAAATAAAGCAAAAATCACAGAAGCTTATTATAAAACGCCATCTACAACTGACTTCAATGGCATTTATCATGGCAAGTATATTGACTTTGATGCTAAAGAAACAAATTCAACAACTTCCATGCCTTTAAAGAATGTGCATGAACATCAAATTGATCATTTGAGAAATGTGTATAAACAAGGTGGTATCGCCTTCTTAATCGTTCATTTTAAGAAATATAATCAATACTTCTTATTACCTGCAGAAGTCCTTTTCTCATTTTGGGATCTCCAATACGATAAAGAAAAAGGACGAAAATCCATCCCTTATTCCGCATTTCAAGAAAAAGCATATATCATACCCTTTGGTTTTCAACCAAGACTTGACTATATCAAAGTCATCGATCAATTTCTTTCAAGTAAGTTTTGAGAAATAACTTTAAATCGATTGAAAATCAACATCCCAATTATAATGACTGCTACTCCTGTTGTAAAAATATAAATGAAGTTATAGCCAAAACTATATAACCACAAGTTATCACCAACAGCTGAAAATATTTGAGTAGCAATATTATTTGTCTCATTACCTAATTCGACTTGTGAAGCAGCATATTCGATGCTACTTCCCCATAAGATGACACCACTGAGTGTACTTGATATGAGTCTAATGATACTTACAAAGATGACAGCAATCACAAAAGTTTTTCTTTTGTTTAAACCATCTTTAAATAATCCTGATAATCCAAATGACATAAAAGGAATGATATAGTCTAGTAAAACCAGAAGCCCTATCATCCAAATGGTCCAAGATATACCTGTCCATGTTTCTAATGTAATTCTTAAGGTCTCAAGATAAATGATATAGTCTATTCCAAAATTATAGATTGCAAAAATAAGCGTTGAAATCAAACCATATTTAAATCCTATCAATAACCCAATTAAAATCAATGGCAACATTGAAATCCCAAAAAACTTACCACCAAATGGCATACTCAAGTCTAAACCTGGTATGGCATTGGTCAAGACATCCAAAACAATTGCTACCGCTAGTAAATTAACAGCAATGAGCATTCTAAGCGTTTCTTTCTTTAATTTCATCTCTTCTTCTCCTTAGAAAAATAAAAAATTTCTATGGATAACCAAGAAATTGATAGTAAATGACAAATGATTCGTCGACTATCCCTCCGCTGGTATGATCCAGATCAGGTTCGCGGGTCGACTTTCGTCCTCTCAGCATTTAAGCTCCCCGTAGTGATCATCTATATCATATCATTAAAGATTAGAATATACAACAAATAATTCCTATGAAAGAGGTATATCATGCCAAGAGAAATTACAATAGTTATAGTTGTCATCACATTTTTTGTATTACTATTATTTGGATTAAATTACAAAATAGCTCGAGAAAATGAAGCACACGTATTAGAAAGATTAGGTGGTTTTTATAAAATCGTCTATGGCCCAGCCATATTTTTCAATATACCTTTAGTGCAAAGAGTTGTTCAGGTCGTACCACTTAATGAGCAAAAACTCCAATTTAAAATCGAAGATACCGAGTCTAAATCCACTCAAACAATCTATTTAAGATATAAAATCGTCGAAATAAAATTATTTGTATATACTGCACTAGATTCTATTAAAGAACTAAAGAACTACATCATAAGCCATATAACACCTGAAATAGGTTTAACTGAAGATATAAAACATATCATACGTGAATATGCAGAAGATTATGGAATTGAGATTATTGAATTGTGGTATAAATAACATTTAATAATTTTAAGTAATTTTTATTGCAATCTAAATAATTTGAGGTATAATAGATAGTGTAAGGAGTTGATTGCAATGGAAATAACTTGGTTTAATGAAAAACCAAAAGACTGTATTGTTACACTAGCTGCTGGAAATATTACATTAAATAAACCAGCAACTGTCTATTTTGAGAATGCATATAGTGTCATGCTTGGATTTGATAAAGCGAAAAAACTTATTGTAGTGAAACCACTCAATAAAACAGACGCGATTCGTCACGATATTCCTGAAAATCAGAAATATAGAATCACCGTCCGCTCATCTTATAGCCGTGTCACCAATAAGGCATTCATGGAAGAAATGAGTGAACTTGCCAATTTGAATCTTGAATTTGAAACGCATAAATACAAGGCAAATTGGAATAGTAAAGATCAACTATTAATTGTTGATATGAAGGAGGAATTATAATATGGAATGGATGTTATGGTTGTGGTTAGGCATTTTCATTGTTGCACTTTTTGTTGAATTTGCAACAGCCAATATGGTTAGTGTATGGTTCGCATTGGCTGCAATTCCAAGTTTTGTCTTGGCACTTCTTAATGTGAATATCATTATCCAAATCGTTTTATTCGTAGTTGTTTCCATATTATTACTCGCCGTAACTAGACCTATTGCAATGTCGTATTTCAAAACAAATGAAATTAGAACCAATGTTGATTTATATATTGGTGCGAATGGTGTATGTATCCAAAAAATTGAAATCGATATGATTGGTCGTGCAAAAGTTAGAAATCAAGAATGGTCAGCTATTTCAAATGAAGTCATTGAAGTTGGCGATAATGTTCGTGTATTAGATATTGAAGGCGCTAAATTGATTGTCGAAAAAATAGATTAAAGAAAAGAGGAATGAAAAATGAGTTTTTTAAGTAATTTACTTGCACCAGTTGCAATGTCTACAGTTGGTATCGTTTTATTGATCATTGGAGCAATCCTATTGATTGTGTTCGCATCTAGCTGGAGATTAGTTACACAAACTAAAAAGGTTATTGTTGAACGTTTAGGTGGTTATTACAAAACTTGGGGTGTTGGGCTTCACTTCTTATGGCCAATTCTTGACCGCCAGGTTAAGACAGTATCATTAAAAGAACAAGTTAAAGATTTCGATCCACAACCTGTTATTACAAGAGATAATGTTACAATGCAAATTGATACGGTTGTATTCTTTGCAATTACAGATCCTAAAGCATATACGTATGGTACAGAAAATCCAATGATGGCTATTGAAAACATCTCAGCAACCACATTACGTAATATCATTGGTGACTTGGACCTTGACCAAACACTTACATCTAGAGATTTAATTAACACGAAGATGAGATTAATTCTTGATGAAGCAACTGACCCATGGGGAATTAAAGTTAACCGTGTTGAAGTGAAAAACATCGTTCCACCTAAAGATATCCGTGATTCCATGGAAAAACAAATGCGTGCTGAACGTGAAAAGCGTCAGACCATTCTAATTGCTGAAGGTGACAAACGTTCTAAGATTCTTGAAGCTGAAGGTGAAGCTGAAGCAGTTCTTCTTAGAGCCGAAGCTTATAAACAACAAACTATTCTTAAAGCTGAAGGTGATGCATCCGCAATCTTTAAGATTAAAGAAGCTGAAGCACTTGGTATTAAATTAATTAAAGATGCTGGAGCAGATCAAGCAGTTCTAACATTGAAATCACTAGAAGCATTAGCATTGGTTGCTAATGGTCAAGCTACTAAGATTGTTGTTCCTACTAATATTACAGACATCGCATCAACAGTTTTAATGGCAGCAGAAATTGCAAAAGAAGGAAAAGTAACTAAATAATAACTAAAGGCTTAGTTCATCTAAGCCTTTTTTCTATAAAAAAAGACAACTTTATAAGTTGTCTTTATCTTTATAAAAGATAACAAGAGGTACTTCCATCTCTTTTTTGGTCAATCCAGCATGATGACCTAGAAATTTAGAGTGCTCCTTGAAATTAAACATTTTATCACTCACCGATATTGCTATATAATCGCCGATGAAATCCTCTAACATTGGATGTTTCACTCCGAAGCCTAGAAGCCCTGCTTGATAAAGTTCTTCTTTCTTATAGAGGATAAAATCATTCCCATATTTCTTATTAAATATATTTTTGAACTTTTTTTTCATCAATGGTTTAACAAAAAAATTGGTTGCTCTAGGTTCCATAGAAGGTTTTCTTCTTAACATATTCATGATTTCAAGATCATCAAATAAGTCTATACCGACAACATCAGCAAATCCATGGTCAGCAATGACTATAAAGAGTGTATCTTGATTGATTTGTTGGGAAAGTCGTTCAACTTGTTCGTTTAGTAATCTCAATACTTGCTCTGTTTGATCAGCTACCGTACCAAAATCATGTTCGGTAAAATCAGGTTCTGTCCAATAGATATAAGTGAAATTCTCTTCATCTTTTTTAGTAAGCTCAACAACTCTATCTGCTTGTTGAGAAAAACTATCAAAGCCATTTGCTCTGAAACTAGGAAATAATTCATATGTTTTTTGATTAGGACTATTTCTTACTATTTGTTCATATATTGTTGGATAATTTAAATATCTTTCTCTAAAAACAAAATCAAATTTTATATTTGGATCATAAAAATCCTGATTTAAGAAAACAATTTGATTTGTTTTTTCTTTCTTAAAATACTGAACCCATCCTAAATAACCACTACTATAAGGTGGTAGCCCAGATAAAACTGCATTGGTTGCAGCAACTGTTGTGGGTGGAAAAACCGAAGTAATCGTTTTTTTAAGATGTTTTCTAATGAAGTCATCTGGGTTTAAATATCGATTAATGATATCAATACCCATGCCATCAAGCAACACTAAAATCACATGCTTTGGTTGATATCTTAAATATGCCTCTAACTCTGGAATACTGGCATAAATCGAAGGTGCATGGTAGTGCTTAAGAATAGTTGCAGTTACATTGAGTATCGAATTATTGTAATCCGGATGCATAATCATCTAATCACCATTATTTGATTGTTTGTTTAATTAAAACGATTTTCTTTTCTTCTTTTCCAATCGTCATTGAATCTAAAATCAATTCCTTAGCTTCTTCAATACCCTTATCTCTTACATACAATGTAGCAATCACATCGCCTTTTTTGACATGTGATCCTATTTTTTTATGTAAGTCTAGTCCTACATCTAAGTAAACTGTATCTTCTTTTGTTTCTCTTCCTGCTCCTAATCTCATTGCTGCCTTACCTATATCCATGGCATCTATATCCATGATAAATCCTTCTTTTTCAGATAGGACGGGAATTGTATTTTTAGATAGCAGTAAACTAGGATTATCTAGACTGGATGTATCTCCACCTTGAGCTTCAACAAGTTCTAGGAATTTTGCATAAGCCGTGCCATTTTGCAATGCTTCTTCTAATCTAACTTTTGCTGTTTCGAAATCTGTTTCTATTTGTGCATCTAATAATAAATGAGCTCCAATTTCAATTGTGACCTCAACTAAATCGCTTGGACCTTGTCCATTTAATGTTTCAATCGCTTCATATACTTCTAGAGCATTCCCTATTTTATGTCCAAGAGGTTCATCCATACCAGTTAAAATTGCAGTCATTTTTTTACCAGCTAATTTACCAATACTAACCATAAGTTCAGCTAATTTTACTGCTTCCTCTTCTGTTTTCATGAATGCTCCATGTCCAACTTTAACATCTAAGACAATGGCATCAGCACCACTAGCAAGTTTTTTTGACATAATAGATGATGCGATTAAAGGAATTGTATCAACTGTTGCTGTTACATCTCTTAGTGCATATAATTTCTTATCTGCAGGTGAAACATCACCACTTTGCCCAACAATGGCTATTCCAATATCTTTAACCTGCTGAATAAACTGTTCCACAGGCAATACAACTTTGTATCCTGGAATGCTTTCTAATTTATCAATCGTTCCACCAGTATGCCCAAGTCCTCTACCGCTCATTTTAGCGAATTTAACACCTAAGCTAGCTAGTAAAGGTCCTAAAACAAGTGTAACCTTATCACCAACTCCGCCTGTTGAATGCTTGTCTACTTTAATTCCTGTAATTTCTGATAAATCTATCGAGTCACCAGAATCCCTCATTGCTAATGCTAAATATGTTGATTCCTCATCATTCATATTTTGAAAATAAATTGCCATCAATAAAGCACTGATTTGATAATCAGGAATTTTACCCTCAGTATAACCTTTAATAATGAATTCTATTTCATTTTTACTTAATACTTTGCCATCTCTCTTTTTGGCGATTAAATCTACGATGTGCATATCCTCGCCTCCTTACCTATATTTTATCATAAATAATGCTCATTATGTTATAATGAGAAAGATGAAAAGAGGTATATCATGATATTAGCTATGGTTCGACACGGACAAACTTATTATAATGCTGCAGGAATAGTTCAAGGTAGGGTTAATATACCTTTAAACCAAACAGGGAAAAAACAGTCAAGAGATCTTGCAAATATATTCACCAATCAAGAAATTCAATTTGATTTAATTGCTTCTTCTCCATTATCAAGAGCACTAGAAACAGCTTTTATTATTTCAAAAAAAATGAGATATAATCAACCAATTAGGGTTGAACATCAATTCGTTGAGCGCGACTTCTTTCATCTTGATGAACTACCAGTAGGTGATGCAATGCCTTTAGTCAGACAAAAAAATTACAAATTTGATGGATATGAAGACGATCAATTATTGATTAATAGAGTTGTTAGCGCAGCACTTAAATTAGCAGATGCGTACGAAAATAAAAAAGTGCTTCTTGTGACACATTCTCATGTGATTAAAGCACTTAGAGTCTACATTGATCCAAAAAAATATGCATTTACTGATTTAGTTAATAATACAGATGTCATCTATTTCGAAATTATAGATAAGCAAATACGCATTGTAGAATAAAAAGGCTTAGCCTTTTTTTATTTTTCCACCACTTTTAGTGGTAAGATTGGATTCCATTTAATATAGTCATCTCTTGATTTAAATATGACTGAATATATAGGAGCAAGCAAAGCTGAAACAAATCCAGCTGCAAAGCCATTGTTATATAAATCAAAACCTCCTTGGAAGTCTAAAGCAAGTGGTGTAATCATTAAATGGATGAATCCTGCTATAATGCCAGCTATGATGCCAAACTGGCCAGCGATTGGTGCTAATCCAGTCACAAAGATGACAGATAAAGATGATCCAATAGTCCATTCAAGAGGTGTGAGCTCAATTGCTAAAATAGCACCTAAGATAACTGGTATCGTATTTAATGGGTGTTTCCCAAATGCTGAAAAACCTATTACTGTGAGTACAGCACCCATGACAGGTCCATTAATCTGTATACCCATAATATAGATAAGACACGAAATGATTAAACCCATAAAACCAATGTTCAGTAATGTTACATCTTTTCCAAAAGTTGCTGAAAAATCACTATATAATCTACCAGATGATTTAAAAATTGAAGGATACCTTTGAAGAACCTTTCTATTTTCAACAAATGCAAAGATAATAAATAATAAAGAAATCAATATTATGGTTAAGAATAATTCATAATGATAACTATTATTGAGTTCTGAACTTCTATAAATCTCAACTCCAAAAGATGCTAATACACCTGTTAGAATCATTGAAATGACTCCCATTGAAAACCCTGTATTATAAAGATTATAACCTTGATGAAACTTCATAGAAAAAGTATTAAATGCTGGTAAGATGAAGCCAACAATGATACCAACTACTACACCTAAAATAATGCCGTAAACTAGTTTAAATCCTGCACCAAATATGAGGAAACTTGTGATAGGGGATATCCCTGAAGAAAGCAAAAAGACCAAAATATGATCTTTACATTGTGTTTTGCTAACCTTACAATAAAGGAAAATACCAATATGTAATGGAAGAGCATTATATAAGTTCTTACCAAAAAACGCAAAGCCTGCAATTGTCAGTATGCAAGCAAAAATAGCACCATTCATTTTAACTTTTAAAGCTTTAATAATGATTAGATTTAATCCAGTCGTCAACAAAACGTTAACTAACGTCGCAGATAAACCACCTATATATAGATAATCAGATAATAAGACCGATGAACTCATCAAGATTTGCCTGTATTTAGATAGAATATCTGATATAGGCTCCAGTGAAAATGCAAAGATAAAAGCAGCAATAAATAATATGGGTAAACTAAATTTTTTAATGATTTTTTGCAGTTTTTGTGTCATGGTTCATGTCCTTTCAAAGTAAATCTAAGATTTTGGAAGAGATATGGAGAATGGCTAAGCTGTAAAACTCATTTGATTTTATTCTATTATACATGAAAAAATCTAAAATTGATTTTATTGTTTAGAATAATAAACAACTAAACAAATATTCTATATGAAAGAAAATGCAAAACATATCAACATGTTTTGCATTTGTTTAATTATGAATTTATACATCGAATAAATGATCATTAATGATGTGGAATATCCGATCAGCTATTTCAGCTGTTGCTAAATTTTTAACATCTTCATATCGAATGATCGGATGAATAACAACCTTAACATGAGTGCTTCTAAAAGGTGCTCTATATTTTATATTGGTTGTATTTTGTAAGCTGATTGGAAGCATATCGGCACCAGCTTTCATCGCAACTCGATAAGCTCCAGCTCTCATAGCAACCATTTTCTCTGCATTGCGATCTTTGATACCACCTTCAGGAAATATCAACATACCCATGCCATCTTTAACAACCTTGATAGCATCAACCATCGCTCTTGCTGTGTTTCTATCACTTGATCGATCAATAGGAAATGCGCCTAAATATTTCAGCCATAACCCAATTAAAGGTATTTTATAGACTGCCATCTTAGGTGTCACGGTCATAGGAAATTTGATGACTTCCATCAGAATGAAAGGATCTGCATATGACTTGTGATTAGCATAGATTGTTAATTTACCATCTTTAGGAACATTTTCAAGACCTTCAACAGTTAGTCTTATTCTCATAACAAAGTGGTCCATAAAGATTGCAACACTTCTTGTTGCATAAACTTTATACTTGTTTGTTACTTTTGTATATTTCATGATTGGCAAATTGACAAATAAAAATAAAATAACACTTAAAAGACCTAAAAAATAGGCTAAAATGAGCCAAACAGGAATTAAATAGTAATTACCAACCCATAATGTTAGGAAATATGTACTTGATAACCATACAATGAGAAATAGTGCTGAAACCATTATGATTTCCTTTCATAGACGGCAAAAATCAATCCATCTTCAATAGTTTTATCAATTAATTTGAAATCTGCTAAATCAAACTTAGGGAAATATACATTACCTTCATGAGTTTTTAGAACATACGTAATATAGAGTCTATTTGCATATGGCAATGCCAATTGATAAATCGTTTTGCCACCAATAATCATGATGTCTTCTTCTGTTGATTTAAGAAACTCAAATAAATCTTTGACATGATATCCATCTGTGTATTCTTTATCTTCAATATTAGCAACATAAACCTTCTTAAAGGGTAATGGTTTAGTTACATAATAAGTTTTAAGTGATTGATACGTCATATCACCCATTAAAACAGCTTGATTTTTTGTATGATTCTTAAAATAAGCTAAATCTGTGGGGTAGTGCCATGGTAATAAATTATCTTTGCCTATTAACCAATTCTCATCCATTGCCCATATCATTGAGATCATACTGCCACCTTGCCCTTAATTCCAGCATGTGGATGATAGTTTTCTAATTCAAAATCCTCAAATTTAAAATCAAACAATGAAGTTACATTGGGGTTGATTTTCATAGTTGGTCTTTGTCTAACATCTCTAGATAACTGAAGATTGATTTGATCGAAATGGTTTTGATAGATGTGAGCATCTCCTAAGGTATGAACAAATTCACCAACTTTTAGATTCGAAACTTGAGCAACCATCATGAGTAATAGTGCATAAGATGCAATATTAAACGGAACGCCTAAAAAGATATCAGCACTCCTTTGATATAATTGCAACGATAATTTAGAGTCTCTAACATAAAACTGAATCAATGTATGACATGGTGGTAAAGCCATATTTTTAATTTCTGCTGGATTCCATGCACTTAAAATCATTCGTCTAGAATCAGGATTGTTTTTGATTTCATCTAATATATATTGGATTTGATCAACACCATTAAAATTACGCCATTGAGCGCCATAAACTGGACCTAAATCTCCATGTATTTTAGCGAATTCTTCATCATTTTTTATCATATATACATAATCATCCATGGTTTCACCATGAAAACTAGAACTTGTCTTAAATGTTGCATATGGCCAATCATTCCAAATTCTAACATCATGATCAACAAGATATTTAATATTCGTATCCCCTTGAATAAACCATAACAACTCATGAATGATTGATTTTAAATGGACTTTTTTCGTCGTTAAAAATGGAAAGCCATCACTCAAATCAAAACGCATTTGATATCCAAATACACTTTTTGTTCCAGTTCCTGTTCTATCCATTTTAAAATTGCCATTTTCCATGACATGACGACATAAATCAAGATAAGGTTTCATGAATACCTCCGAAGTTATTTTGCTAGTTCGTAAAGTGCTTCTGTATAGATGATTGTTGCTAATAATAAATCGTTAATATCAATGAATTCATTCTTTTGGTGGATGAATGTAGGTTTATCTAAGAAATGTGGTCCAAAAGCAACACAATTAGGCATAGCACGTGCGAATGTTCCACCACCAATATTGATTGGTTTTGCATCTGGATCATTTGTGTTCTTCTTATAAACATCCATCAATGTTTTAACCAGTGGTGAGTTGGGATCTTTATAAAGTAAATTTTGATGTGTATCAACCTTGACGGTTGCTCCAAATTCAGAAAATTGTTCACCTAATTTAGCGACAACTTGATCAAAATCGACACCATTTGGATATCTAAGATTTAAGTTAATGGTGTAATTTCCTTTTTCTGATTTGATAACACCAAAATTATTCGTTAAATAGCCCATTTCCTCATCATGATAAGCAACATCAAGTTTCGTTCCATGAATATCATGAATTAAGAATTTTTCAACAAGCTTAACGACTGGTGATTTAACATTTTGTTCGATTAAAAATTCAAATAAACGATCTATTGCATTTTCGCCGAATTCAGGTGTTGAACCATGTGCACTCTTCCCAACAACTCTCACTGAAACAAGTTCATTTTCAATAGATACACTACCTTCATACTGCTTCTTTTTTAAAAATGAAGAAAATAGTTTTGAAAAATCCTTAGTTGCGTTCAAAGTAGCTGATGCATAATCAGGAACCATGTTATCTCTAAATCCGCCATCAACTGAAACTAATTCATCAGAATCAATTTTACCTTGAACATGTATTCTTGAAATACCTTTTTCTGCATAAATTAAAGGAAAATCCGCATCAGGAATAAATCCTGAAACTGGAGATTCTGGATAAACACTAAAATAATGTCTAACTCCTCTCCATGCTGTTTCTTCATCATTGCCCAAAATCAGCTTGACTCTTTTTGAAAGAGGTACATTAAGTTCTTTTAATATTTTTAAAGCATAATATGCAGCAATTGTTGGTCCTTTGTCATCTTCAGTTCCACGACCATACATTTTACCATCGTGAATTTCTGCTCCATAAGGTGCATAAGTCCAATCATTACCAGCTGGGACAACATCCAAATGTCCAATTATTCCGACAAAATCTTTTTGCTTGCCATATTCAATATGACCTGCATATCCATCTAAATTGACAACTTCAAAACCATCTTTTTCACCAATTGCTAACATGGCATCTAAAGCTTCCTTAAGACCAGGACCAAAAGGTGCTTGCTTACGATTTGGATCAAATGTAGTTAATTCTGAATTGATTTGAATCAGTTTTGTTAAATCAGCAATCAAATCATCTTTTCTTTTTAATACTTCTTGTTTAAAATCAATAGACATTGTTATCATCTCCTCTTTACATTGTAGCATAAAACCTAGTCGGAATAAAGCAACTCAAATTGATTTTTCTTAATTTGACAAAGTAAATTTTGTTTCAATAGAATTAAGAAAGTAACTATATCAAGAGATTATAGAAGGGTTAAATTTTTTTAGCCTTTTTAAAATATAATAAAGGTGTTTCTTGTCATATGAAAGGAATGATGAGAAGT
>JAHISX010000052.1 GCA_018817915.1 Bacillota bacterium | reverse complement strand
TTTTAAAAAGGCTAAAAAAATTTAACCCTTCTATAATCTCTTGATATAGTTACTTTCTTAATTCTATTGAAACAAAATTTACTTTGTCAAATTAAGTTTTTTTAGCAATTAATGTTTGTTTTTGAACAAACCTATGCTATAATAAAAAATGCACGAAGAAACATGCCTCCTTAGCTCAGCTGGTAGAGCAAATGACTCTTAATCATTGGGTCAACGGTTCGAATCCGTTAGGGGGTACCATTTATAATTAATAGGATCTTAGTTTTTTAGCATCGCAGGCAAGCGAACGCTTAGTTGCCATATTGGCATACTTCCACAATAAATGAAAGTAGTCATAAAGTCAACAAGAAAGGAGCGTTTCTATGTTAAAACTCAAAGAAATCCGAATAAATAGAGGTTTAACTCAAGAACAGGTCGGAAAATTCATCAATGTTACCCGTAGCCAAGTCTCAAAGTACGAATCTGGTACACGGATGTTAAATCAACAACAGATTGTAGATTTTGTCAAAGCACTAGATACTACTGCAGATTATTTCTTAGGTTTGTCAAAAAAAGAGGCAAATATTTTGATTTGCCTTTTTTGTTTTGGTTCTATACTAACTTAATATTTCTTCTCTTTAACATCCATACAAACATACAATAAGTAAGTAGACTGTCAAATGTAATACCAGATGCAAACATGATGACAATTTTCATAAGTGTTGGATGGTATACACCAGTGACATAAAGAATAAACATTCCTCCTTATATTATCGTATTGATCGCTACAGATTGAAACAGCATATATCAAGTTTGAGAGTGTATATTCAATTTAATTGTTCAGCTTTGTTCAAATATTTTGTTACAAAAATGACTGCCTTAACTTTCATATAATATTTGAGCAATCATTGTTCGTGATTTTCTACTGTTTTAAATAATGATTGATTCTTCATTTATACAACGAAATATACAAATGTGCGATAACTAATTTAACTAGGAATCATTTCGTATGTCCCATCATTTGAATATGTTATGGTGAGATAATCATATGGAGCATTACTATTTGATAAGTCAATTTTAAAATTAATTTGATAGAATGGATTCGATTCACCAAATGAAGTTACTTGTAATTTCGAGTGAACTGTTCTTAAATCGTATATTTCTCCAGGTAATGAATATGATGTACCTAATCTCAAATAATAATAATCCTCATAAAATAGGTTGAAACTATAGACGGAACTATTTTGAAATATTGTTATATCATTGTTTTCCACAAAATTCCCATCATATTCAAACACCATATTTTGATATGTGTAAGTCTCATATATGCTAAAAAAAGACTCTATTGCAGCTATAGCTGCATCAATATACACAGAAGATGGAATTAATGATTTTGTGAAGTTGTATGTAAATGCAACAATTGCATCTTCATAACTATTCACTGTGTAAGATGCATTATCATAGACACCTAATGAGGACACTAAATAATCACTTGCATAAAACAATCGTACATCTTTCATGTCACCAGATGTAGGTTGTAAAGCCCCATGCCAAATAATTGTTTGTGTAGTTGGACTGTATTTATAAATATCAGAATGGAGATATTCAACTCCAAAAACCATTGTGTTTACATCAATCCATTCAACAAACATTTGCCAATCAACATATAAAGTATAAATATTTACATTGTCACCTATCGCATAATAGGAATATTTGTAATATCCAATTTTGCTAAAATTATCAAATCCGGAAGCATTACCAGTAACTGTAAAAAGTTGAAAAAGACTCTCATCTGGGTACATTTCTTCACTCACCCAATTAGATGGATCAATTATGATATTTCTTGAAGAATATGCATCAGAGATCAAATTATAACTTCCTGATGAGATGCTATCAACATCTGATAAAACCAATAAAAAATATCTATTTTGATAATATGTTAAGTCTAAGTCATATCCAAAATCCAATACGGACATATTACCAAGTAATGTATTAGTTTCAGTTATGTTGTTATCGCTTTCAGCAAATAAACCTTTGCTCAAACATGTGCTAGTATAACATAGGTACAATGATGACTCTAAATCTAAATTGGCTCCGGTTATAGACTCAGAGAAAAGCATTAAGTATTTTTCAGTGTTATACACTTTATAATAGTCAATATCTCCAATATATTCTACTGAGAAAAGCTGATCAGAATTTGAAGAAATTAATAAAGGGTGTTTCAGAGTAGATATATCATCTCTTTTAACCGAAACAGAGAATTCTGTTAAATTGTTATCATTTACAACAGTAATTGTGTATAATAATCCTTGCGTTAAAAGATATTCATCATTTCCGGAAGAATCTTCAATATATGAGTCATTTGTCATTCCAGATGCAACAATTAAAGAATCGTGTTTGACGTTTACTGATAATGTATTAGGATAACTATAAAACGCGAATTTATAATATTCGGTTTTCTCTGCGACAAAATTAAATTTCCATGTATCTTCAGGTTGCATTTGAATGTTGGTGAAATTTGCTCCATAATTATCGACATTGATAGTCATTGATTCAACAGTTGGACTACTACCATCACCATCATCAACGATACAAAATATTGGACTTATAACACATGATGGTACTGCTAAAGGTGTGAAAATCGGATCTGTAGGTTCAAGTGGAATAGTAATTTTTTTATCTAATTCTACAATTGGTGTGGCAATCTTAGAAATCGTTTCAGCATATATTTCAATTTTATTTGACACCAAAAAAACAAAGTTTAGTAAAGCTAAAAAAGTTAATATTTTTTTCATTTATTAATCCCCCATTTTTTTTGCAATTTTTATTCTCTACATTTTATTACTCAATATTGTTACTCAAGTACGGTAAAACAATGTTATTTTCATAATTATATGCCCAAATATTTTGATTTAATCCTAATAGATTTAAATAAAATGAATCATCAAGTAAAATAATATCAACATAGTTTTCTGATGGTACATAAAAAGCCTGATCTGCACTGTAAAAAACACTTTCTTCATAACTATAATCTGAAGAATATATTTGTCCTGTAAACAGAACATTAAATGCATACAAATGATCACTACTTGTAACAACTCCAATATATTCGTTAGCTGTAATGTTGCCATATACTATCAATCCATCGAGATTGACATTCTTTAAAAGATAACCTACTATACCGCTGACATGAATATTTCCATTAATATTCATTTTAGTGTAACAATTGACTATTGATCCACCACTAGAAACTCCACTTATCCCACCTACCCCTACGTTTCCGTTAATACTACCCTTACTGTAAGAAGCACTAATAATACCTTCGTTTAGCGATGTGATTCCTCCATTTTGACTAGATAATGGTGAATCAATTATTCCACTAAATGATGAATTATTTATTGTACCTTGATTGTAACCGATCAATCCCCCTGTCGAAGTGCTTCCTGAGATATTGCCAAAAACATGAACGTTCTCAATTATTCCCCTATTAATCAGTGCTATAGTTCCAAATCTAGGCACCGAATACTCATCAACATTTATATTCACATTTCTCAAATAAATGTTTTTTATATCAGCGTCTAAAATGGTACAAAAGAGCGGTTTATTTAAGTCATAAATTGTATATCCATTACCATCAAATATTCCATTAAATTCTTTTATTATACAAGGTTCTTCATTTGTTATTGAACTGTCATAAAATATGTCATTATTTAGTTTGAAATTACCAGAAGGATTCCAGTTAATTCTATTTAGATCCTCAATTTTATTAATCATAATAGTTCCATACTCTATATAGGATAAGGAAACTAAAGAAAAGATTGATGAAATGATGAGCAGTGAAAACAGACTGATTAATAATGAATATCTATATAGAATAACAAATCTTTTGGTCAAAAGAAAATATACAAAAATGGCTAATAATGCTGATTGAGTAGCAACAAAAAAAACATTAAATAATGGTAGTCCAAATATAATTATAAGAATAGAACTGAACATAATTTGCAATATATATAATGAAACACCCCATTTTATTAGCTTGTTGTTTGTAAGTTCTTCATAAATCTTCATTCTAGTATTCTCCTTTGTTTTGAAATATTAATGAATACAAAAAATCTAGACGATACCAAAAATAGTTTAATTACTTCATCATAATTAATACAAAAAATGCAATATAAAACTAATATGCATAATCAATTTTTTTATATTAATCCCCCTATTAGTTTTTGGTCATTATACCATTGATATTTAATATTGTCAATTTTTGCTGATAATGGTAGTGTCAAGAAATTTGTGTATATGAATTGAAGTATTATGAACTCTCTTTAGTACTTTTAGATTTTTGAGAGCGACGATTAATAGAACATTTCATTCAACTCTACAGTAACAAGTTTAAAGCTTTTATGGATTCTCATCTGGAATTTTCGGTTATAATCTCCTGCATAGGTGCCAATGAATCTGATGAGTGAATCTTCATTGCGAAATTGTTTCTTATGGTCCGTATAACATTTCAAATACTTATTAAAACCCTCGATCAGATAGGTCGTATAGATCCAATCGGTTTTGAGAAAGGCAAAAAGTCAATAATGAAGGGCAATTCTTCAACTTTTCAGTCACTTTAGGATATTTCTTATTCTACGTTTGGATGAATGTATCAAGTTTTTCTTCGGCAGCTTCCATCACTGTCTTCCCTTGAGAGATGTGGATTTCAACTTCTCTCAACTTCATGACGATCTATTATGTCACATATCTGGTTCCCTTCATTTGAATCTACTTCCTCATTTGTTTAATTTTATCATTAAACTCAATTAAAAGTTGAACTATTTCTGGAGGGTCTTCTACAATCTTACTCGCTGTTTGTGATAGATATAATCTTGTTACTATTATAGTAATTTAATTGAAATCCTAACTCAAAGCATATAAATTTTCATTTTCTATGTTTTTTTAGCTGTCTCTTAATCATTGGGTCAACGGTTCGAATCCGTTAGGGGGTACCACTAAATATCAACACAAGTCCGCTTGTGTTTTTTTATTTCTTAATTGAAAACTCAGCAATCAAAGGATAATGATCTGATAAAAAGAAATCATTTTCCTCATGATGAACAATTTGAAAAGACTCATCTTTGAGTTTTTTCGAGAAAAAGAAATAATCGATTGGTAATCCCAAAGTATCAAGACTGAAGTTATGAAAAGTTAAACCGATTCTATCTACTTGTTTATATATATTTTGATATTTATTTGCTAAAAACTTAATTGTTTCAGTATCAGGATAAACATTGAAGTCACCAGATAATATAAATTCTGCTTGATACAAATCGGTAATTTTGTCAATAATTTGCGATAAAATGATCGATTGCTTTTTACAAACTTCATCTGAAGCATAGTCAAGATGTGTATTAAAATATGAAATTCTTTGATTTTTTTCATCTTCAAGCACAACATAAGTCACAATTCTAGGAAAAAAGCTGCCTTCTATTTTAGATTCAACAGTTGGTGTATCGGATAACCACATCGTCTTCTTTTCTATAACACGATACTTATCTTTCTTAAAAAAGATAGGGATTGCTTCTTGGTTGATATCTCTGCCTATACCAAAATGATCATAACCATGAAGTGCTTCTCTAAGCTCTTGGTACATATCAGGCGTAACTTCTTGGAATCCAATGATATCAAACTTGCCTTGCTTGATAAAATTTATCGCTTGTTCTTTTCTAAAGCCCCAAGCATGCTTTCCATCACTAGCAACATTGACTCTTAAATTGAAACTTAGTATTCTATATTTTTGCATTATTTCACCTTCTATGTCTATTATAAAGGAATTCATAAAACTAATCTATACAAAAAAAGATGTAGCAAAATTAAGGGGGGGATGCTACACCTTTTAAAATATTATAATCTTAAATTTACAATTATTTAATTGTTGTCGTGATGGTATAAACAGAATGCATATATTGAGGATAAATAATTACATTAGCATCAGGCATACCTTGTGAAAAGTCATAACTCCATCCTACAAAGACAAAACCATCTTTTACTGGAGCTTCAGGTAATTCATAAGTGGAAAGATCTGTACCTTCAACAAAAACTTCAGAATGAATAATTGCTCCACTTGAATCAGCAAAGGATAATTCATGAACTTGTAAGTTTGTAGCTTGAGATGGTGAAATCTGCACAATATATACCACAGCTATTAATAATATTGTTAATGTCATAATGATAGATTTCATATAGATTCTTCCCTTCTTAACGAGTTTTTCCCTTTTACATCCTTAAGTATACGCATAAAATATTACGGGATTATTTTGAATTTATTACTTTTTTATTAATTTATACTCTTTCGACTTTTCTTTCCATAATTTTTGAAAGCTGGTCTTCTATCGAAGGTATGATTGTTTGCTCATCACCAGATAAATCATATGCATTAGACACATTAATGAGCTTAGCTGCTTTCTTTGTTTGATTCATCCTTTTAAGTTTTCTAAATCCCATTAATTTCGACTCTTCGAAATTGATACAAGACATTCCATGATCATTCAAGTGGCATATAGCAATTGTTCGTAAAGGATATTTGCTTTTTTTAAGTGTAAATCTCATTAAAGTATCAAATACGTTTGAAATTCCGACTTGGCAAAAATAATCTAATTTTCTATAGTCATATCGATGCAAAAAATTACCAACCTCATAATCAAGAAGTGAAAGTTCTTGATATTCTAGATGGTTATCATCAATAAATTGTTTTGCGAATTTTATATTTAAATTTCTGCTGTCCTTGTCATAGTCGAGAAGAAAAGCCCAATTAACAAGATATGATTGCATTGGTAGCCTCCTTAATAGATACAATTATTTTATATTTTCTTCATTTCTTTAATCTTACTCGAACATTAAGTATCTATTAAGTTAAAAAAAATACACCCAGTTAGGTGTATTCAATCTTATGATTTTTCTAATCCCAGTTTATATCCAAATCCCCACATTGTAACAACAATCTTTGGATCTGAAGGATTATCTTCTATCTTTTCTCTTAATCGTCTGATATGGACATTGATTACATTATCATTGAAATAATATTCTTCGCCCCAAATGGTGCGATACATCAATTGTTTTGAGAACGTTTGATCAGGATGTGTGAGTAACAATTTTAAGATTTCAAACTCTTTCAATGTTAAATCTACAACTTGGTCATTTTTAGTAACAACATAATTGTTTAAATTAATTTCAACATTAAAAATTTTGAAATTTTGTTTAAGAACCATTTCAGTATTTTTTTGTGATCTTCTAAGAACTGCTTTAACACGTGCAACAAGTTCTAACATAGAAAAAGGTTTGGATAAGTAATCATCTGCTCCAAGCCCAAGATTAATGGCTTTTTCAACATCAGAATCCTTTGTTGAAATAATGATGACAGGCACATCACCTTTGGAGCGAATATGTCTTAATACTTCATCTCCATTTTTAATTGGCAACATCAAATCAAGCAAAACAACGTCATAAGGAATCAAGTCAAACTGTTTAATTGCATCTTCGCCATTAAATATCGGTTTAACTTCAAACATTTCTTCCTTAAGTTTTGTTTCCAAGCTTCTACTGATGATGACATTATCTTCAACAAGCAATACTTTTTGTCCCATAATATGCACCTAATCAAATCATCAATGATTTTTGAATTGCCTTTCTTTTGAGATTTTATTTCTTAATTACACTTAAAGTATACCACGATATTTATAAATGTCTTAAGTCATTTTAATCCCTTAGGGCATGAAAAAAATCATGCCCCTTGGATTTCATTGAAAAGTATCGTAAATAAAGAGATAATCAAGATAAAGGGAAAATCAAATTGGGTACGATACCTTCTCAATTATTACATTATACTTTATATGTGCTAAAGAAATTCTTTTTATTTGCTTACTTATTTCTTAAGTTGATGGTTTATTAAAGAAAAAGGGCTGTGCAAGCACATGCCCCTTTTAGTATTAAGTATACGTTAATGAAAATGAATCACTTAATCCTGAAACTCTACCTACAAAATCAATGGCTTGAATTTGTATTTGATATGTTTGTCCAACGTTTAAACCCGTCAATGTGATCTGATTTAAACTAGCATAACGACTAAAATCGCCATCAATATAAACTGCATATTGTTCAACACCATAGTCATCTGCTGTCTTTTGCCAATAAAGAGTATTTTTAAGTTGTGCCAATGAAATACCAGTTGGATCAGAAGGTACTTCTTCATCTAAAGTTGCATAATCTTGCTTATAGACGCGTGCATAATCTATTTCGAATGTTGTCGGAAAAGCGTTGACATCAACACCTTGACTACCACCCCAACTACCACCAACAGCTAAATTTAGAATTAAGAAGAACTCTTGATCAAAAGGAAATGCTTCTGAATAAGGCACATCTGATGTAAATGCTGGTACGTAATTGAACTCACCAATCGTATTACCATCGACTAAGGTCTTAATATAGCCTGGTGACCAAATCATTTCATAGTCATGAAATTCTGTTTCTGCATTTGGTACCAAACGGTTAAATCCAATTTGAGTGCCTAAATTATGATTAAATCTTTCCGTGTGTATCGTTGAATAAATACGATTCGCATCATAACCAACATATTCCATAATATCGATTTCACCACTATCAGGCCATCCGCCATAGGCGTTCATCAAAGGCATCATCCAAATTGCTGGCCATGTTCCAACACCAGTAGCCATTTTAGCACGTACAACAATTCTAACGTACTTAAAAGTTCCTTTGTATTTTGTAGTTAATCTAGATGATGTGTAATCCATACCTAAATAGCTTTCTTTAATCGCAGTAATGACAAGTTTTCCATCGACAACTTGGGCGTTTTCTCTGGTGTAATATTGAAGTTCACCATTACCACCACCACTGCCATTGACTTCAAAATTCCATTTTGTTTCATCAACTACACTGCCATTAAACTCATCAGCCCAAATACAAGTCCAACCGCCATCAAGTGTAGTTACATCACAATCCTCAACAGCACTGAGTGGTAGAAGTCCATTAGGAACTACTGTATCTACTGGGGGATTGGTTTCACACCCTACTAAGATAAACATCAGTAGAGCTAACATGATTATTCTTTTCATAAAATCTCCTTTTTATTCACCTGTAATACCGGTGCGATCAATACTTTCAACGAAATAACGTTGAGCGATAAAATATAAGACAAGCAAAGGTAAAATAGTGAGCATGTTGCCTGCAAGCATAATTGCTTCGTTTAATTCACTACCAGGAGTTCCTGGAGGGAACAATGTTGAGTAACTGGCTCTAAATGCTTGAAGCTTTAGTGGTAACGTCACTTGACCACCTACATAAAGCGCTGTAACAAACGTTTCATTCCAATACCATACAAAACTAAATAGGAAGACAATAATAAATGATGGGATAGCAAGAGGAATGGCAATTCTTAAAAATATTTTCAACTGTGATGCGCCATCAACTTCTGCTGATTCCATTAAAACACCTGGAATTGTCTTGAAGAACTGATAAAATATCAAAATGTAAATGGCTGCGTTGATGCCTTGACCAAATATTGCTGGTAGAATCATTGAGCTTTGTGTACTCATAAGACCAAGATTTCTAAAAACCAGCATATTTGCAACCATCGTTACCTGCGAAGGTAAGATGAATGTAGCAAGCATGAGGACAAACATGATTTTCTTAAATGGAAAATTAAATTTAGCAAACCCATATCCTATAATTGCTGATGAGATTGTTACAGAAAGACTGACCTTAAGGACATAACTCGTTGTTGAAAATATTGCTCTAGGGAGTTCAAGTACTTGAATAGCTTTTGAATAGTTTTCAAATTGCAATGCACTTGGAATCCATTTAACCCCTGGGTTGATGAGGTCATCAACACTCATGAAGCTATTGACTAACATGAATAACACAGGATACAAATAAATATAGCTAAAACTAATCAGTAAAGTATAAATGACCACTTTGTAGATGAATCCATCAACAAAGTTCATTCCTAGTAAGTAGCGTTTTGCTTTTGTCTTAAAATGCTTATAGTCTATTTTTTTCATCGGCTACTTCTCCTTTCTGCGGATAGACATTATACCCACAAAGATTCCCATGATGATTACCATCAAGAAGAAATATACCCATGCAATAGCTGCAGCATACCCGTAGCCATGCCAGAAATTCGAATCTGGAGCACCAACAAGCATATGAGACTTCGCCATATCTAATATACCACCTGCTTCAACAAATAGCGACATAGATACAACAATATATATAATCGCAACACTGATTAAAGGCTGAATGGATGGTAGTGTAATCTTCCAAAAACGATCCCAAGGCGACGCACCATCGATTGAAGCAGCCTCATAAATCGAGCTATCAATCTTTTGCAAACCAGCCAAGAAAATTAAGATAGGAATACCTGCATACCATAAGATCAGTAACATCGAAGTTAAAAGCGTTTCAATCGGATTTGCAATCCATGATCCAAGATTTTCTGAAATATAGAGCAAAACAGAACTATCTTGAAGCGAAGGAAGAGATGTCGCATCCTGATTGGATAACTCAGCAATAACTGGACCAGTTGAAATAACAACTGGTAAGAAAAAGATGGTTCTCCATAAGCCTTTAAGCTTAATTGGATTATTAATTAGGACAGCAATCATAATAGAAAAGACAACGACGAGTGGTACTGCAATGATCATCTTTCCTAAATAAGATGCAAATAATGGTAATAAGACTTGACTTCTAAATACATTTAAGTAGTTTTGAAATCCTAAGTAAGTCGTTACAACACCATCTTGTAAACTATAATAAGCTTCATGGAAACTTAAATATAGGGAATAAAACATTGGATACAAAGTGAAGACCAAATAACCTAAAAGCCACAAAAGAATAAACATGTAACCAATAAAAGCTTCTCTTCTCTTGCGTGTAATTCTAATTTTGATAAATCCGAAAATGATGAGATACAATCCAACTTGTTGTGCAATGAATTTTAGAGTAAGGATGTATTTTACTTTTGTTTTTTTAACTTTAATAAAGCCAAAGAAGACAACATTTTCGCCAACTCTTCTTGCGATAAAGCTAAGGGTGAATATGTAATGAAAAACTGATTTTTTGATCTTAATAAAACTGAAAAATATGATATATTGATCCACAGATCTTATGATAAAATTATGTACACATACGTACCCTATTTTCCTCAAAACAACAAATACTTTATTTCTAAATAATTTAATAATTATTTTATAAGCATTATCAAAAAACGATGCAATTTTTTTACCTATTGCACGGATTTGACCTTTAATCTTTCTCATGATTCCACCACCTTATAGCTACGGGCTGGAATTTGATTGGTTAAGTGTGTGAGCTCTACATAATTGTAGTTGATATAGATAGATACACCATTAGAATATGTAACTAACGCTAATCCTGTTTCAATGATCGCTCGATCAACAACATAAGCATTGACGACATACTTCAATGCGTCATTAACATAATGATAAGTATCTAAAATCTGTGCTTCATAATCAGAAAGTGTTGTTGTATAGTAGACACTAGCATAAGTATAACGCATCTCGTAAGTAGGCTGATAAGTTAATATATAACTTGGATTTACACCGAAATCTACCATCGTTAAATAACGATCTTCTGCAAGTGCATTAAAATTCAAATAAGGTGTGTAATAAGAAATACTACCTTTAAGAATGATTGGGATTATAGGAACTAGGTCAGTATAATAATCATACTGGCTATTTGTGATTGGTAAATTCATATAGCCATCGATATAACTGTATAAATAAACATTAGGTCTAGAAAGTGTTAAAGAATCATATAGATCAGCTAATGCTTGATAATAAGTGATGCTATCGCTTCTTTCGTAGTTTTCTCCATCATAATAGCTATAGAGTACAGAACCCATAGAATTCATTGAAAGACCAGAAACACCAAGATCATCAAAGAAATTAATATCATCTTTTGCAAGTGAATAACTACGATTTGGATAAAGTAAATATAAATCTAAAACTTGTCCATTTAATGAGCGTCTATTAATAACCATCTTTAATTTTGACAAGTTTTTAGCAACATCACGATTATATAGAACACGTGATGAATTTTCAGATGAGAACACATAATCATTTTCTAGATAGACTGTGTTACCATCTTCAGTGATATATTGCGCAAGATCTTCATAATCATTTTCTCCAGCAATACGTGTTGCATAAGGTTCACGGTAAACAAATCCATCTTTGCTCCAACCCATTAAGGTCACTTGTTGATTTTCAATACCATTTGATTTAAATGAATCATATGCTGCCTTCACCTGATCAATTGTTGTCATTTTCACTTTTACAGTACCAATGAATGATGGTTCTTGATCAGACATAATATATGAAAGCTCAATTGGAATTTGGTTATCAACAACTTTTTCATTGCTTGTTAAAACACCTTCATCAATTAAGAAATCGCGATAATCTTTTGCCATACCAACATAAGATGCGTCTTCTCCACCTAAGAAATGATAAGCAATCTTATAATCTGAAGCTGTTAACTCATCAGATATGGTATCACTACCATCACCGGCTTTGTTAATAATATTTTTGTATATTTGTCTCACATTAAATCTTGAAGAGATTCTGTTGTATTTTGTATTATCTCCCCAGAAATTAGCAAGTAAAGTAGCATTTTCAGAACCTTCTAGGATATTAACATAATATCCGTTTTCTCCTGGTTCATGAACCATACCAAAGATTGGTATCGACAATTGTGGTAAAGTAGAAGACTGATAACCAAAATCAGCACCATAAAATTGTGCTTGGAAATACGTATTATGGCGTTGATTCAATCTAACTAATGCACCAATACCATCTGGAATCATGATATAACCAGGTACATTTGCTTCTCTAGTAGCTCCTAAATAAGGAAATACTTGAATGCCTAATAAACGGTAAACATCTCCATCTTCAACGATACTGTTCGTCGGAATATATACTTCTAGAGATCCTTGATTTAGACTGATGTCAACATTGAAAGCCACATCAATTTCTTTAATATCAACATGTACAGAAAAGGAATTTGATGTTTGATTTTCAATTGAAACTGAGACTTTTCTTGTTAAATAACTGCCAGCTTCAAGTAGATATGGACGTAAGTGATCTGGATTATCTACAGTTATAGAAGCATCATTTTGATACTTAGCTTCAGCAAGCGTATATAAGGATGCTGTAGTTAACGTCGATGTTGTGATATTTTGTGCTCTAACATAATCAACCCACAACCCAGAATTCATTAGATTTCTATTTGCTGTATTATCTTCTCTTGATCCAGAGATACCTTGGAACTCTGGTCTTGAGGACCAAAAATATCCAGTTTCTTTGTTTTTGATCATGATTGAGAATGAATCTTTTTCAAAATACACTTGAAGTTCACTCGTATCAAACATGAGTTCATAGCCTAAAGTATCTAATTCGATATCTGTATAAGATAAATTATACAAAGTATGATAATCATTTAAAACTTGAGGAGAAACATCATCTGTTTGGGTATATCTAGAACTTTCAAGTAATAATTCATTAATGTATGGATAGTTATCTGCAGTTTGGAAATCAGCAAGAGGAATATTAACATCAGCAGCGTAAACAATACCAGCTGTTAGCATCGTAAACAAGATAAATACAATAATATACTTAGTTACTTTAGCCACGATTGATCAACTCCCTTACAATATCTGAGAATAAGGTCCAGACTTCATTGAGTAATAAATAAATGATGAAAAGCACAGCCAAGATCATAATTGCTGTAAAGATTGAAATTAAAATATTAGAAATGGTTGGCTTCATGTCATAGAAATGAATTTCTTTAACCATGATAATCATATAAATAATTGTGAGTGCAATACCAATAAATAATAATGTTGAATAAATAAATGTTTCATTATAAGTTAATCCATTAGAAATGAAAGTTAAAATTGGGAATGTAATTATCATAGGTAAGAGAGTATAAGCAGTCGCTTGGTAAACATCACTCAATTTACCTTCACCATCTCGAATACTACATACTAGATAATTAGCAATAACCCATAAGAAGAATGGAACGAAGATCGTTGTCATTTGTTGGAACATGTTTATTTCTGATGGAATATTGTTATTAAATAAGAAACTTGTTTTAAAGATCCAGTAAACATAAGCAGCAAAGAACAACAATAAATAAATAGTTGCTGAAAGATTGGACCCCTTATGCTCTCGTTTTATACCGTAATATCCATCACCTGGATGTCTGATAATATAAAATGGGAAAACGAGTTCTTGATAGAGTTTAAATTGATTTAAATAAGCCTTAAGTTTACTAAAAGGTTTCTTGACATAATCCATAAAATGGACAAATCGATTTACAAAATATAAAAGAATTAAGCTTAAGAAGATACCAACAATGAATTGTCCACTATCAAGTAGTGTGGCGTTTCTTACTTCCCAGAAGGCATTAGAATATCCATCAGTATCTCTTGCAACAAGATAATATTCCATTGCACTTTCATAATCAGCTTCTGCGAAATATGCATTACCAATTCCTTTGTTAGCAAGGTCAAACAAACTGTTCATTCTAAGTACTTCTTGCCATGGTTCTAGTGATTCAGCATATTTTCCTTCTTGATAAAGTTCGATTGCATAATGCACTAAATTTGCGAATTCAGTCGGAATAAATACTTGAAGGGCAGAAGATTCCTGATCGATCACATAAATATTACTCTTAGAATCTACCGCAACACCTGTTGGGTATTTAAACAAACCTTTTTGATTGTATGTATCTGGACCGCTAAAAACAAAGAGAGTTGAACCATCTGGACCATATTCAGTAATATAACCATCTGATGTAATTGTAAAGATCGTGTTATACGGACCAACAAATAAATCTTCTACATTATCAAATCCCCATACAGATTTGTTATAAACAAAGTTTGCGATATTGAGTTTGAGGTATCCGCTTTCTTCTTTTGTTGTAGTTAAAATCAATCCATCATGATCAACAGCGATATTATAAACAGGTTTTGGTATCATTTTAAACCATTCTCTACGCTGTGTTTCATCAAATAAAACTGATTTTAATATATTGTCTAAAGTACTTGGTAATGTATTACCTCCAAAGAATCCAAAGAAATTGCCATTGTTTTCAAATTCAGCCAATCCGTTGATATTACCTGCCAACAAAATATAAACGTTATTTCCACGATCCGTAATAATTTTGGTTGGATCAAATGCATCTGCTTCTGTAAAATACGGTGTATTGATTGGTTTTGAATAGATTGAACCTAACGTGTATGTATCTGTTAACTCATCATATAAATATTGATAACCTTCTTTTGTACCAAAGTCAGCAACATATAGGCTACCATCTAAACCAACATGAACACCTGTTGGTTGGTTAAGAAAACCTTCACCAATAATTGTGACAACATCATCTTTTAAACTATATTTGATGACTCTAGAATTTCCAGAATCAGCAATATAGACATTATCATTGTCATCAACAGTTAAATCGCTAGGTGCATCCAAAGTTAATCCACCTAAGTCGTAGCTAATGGATAATGGTAAATATGCATCTTGTGTCCAGACAAAACGATGAGTAGCACTTGAATAGGTATAGGTTTGATAAGGTAATCCGTTTGCTTTCACTTCTAGGGATGGAATGAAGATTGTTAGCAATAAAATAATTAATATAATATATTTTTTCATTATTTGATACCCGAATGTGCCATCGTATTCATAACCTTACTTTGAAGGATGATAAATAGCAATAAGTTTGGAATAAACATCAGAAGCCCTGCTGCAGCTGCCATCCCTTGGCCGGCAACAGTATTTCCTTGTGCTGATGTTAAGCTCATCATATAGAAAGCAAGCGTTCGTTTGCTCTCATCATTAATATACAAGACCGAAGTCGTCGTATCATTCCAAATCGCCTGAAAGGCTAAAATACCTACAGTTGCAATCGCTGGAGAAATGATTGGCATGACAATCTTTAAGAAGATCTGCATCTCAGATGCACCATCTATTTTGGCTGATTCAATCAATTCGTTCGGTGTTTGATCGATAAATTGTTTAATCAAGAACATCGCAACTGGCATGACAATAACGGGTAAAATATGAGCCCAATAGGTATCAATTAAACCCGACTTAGCAATAATTAAGTATCTAGGAATTTGAACTGCGATAGGAACAAACATTAAAGCCAATGTGTTCAGTTCAAATAGGAATTTCTTTCCCTTAAACTTCAACTTGGATAAAGCATATGCTGAAAAGGCGGTAATGAATATCGCGAGTGTAACACCGATAATTGTCACAAACAAACTGTTAACCAAATATCTTGAGAATGGAACACCAGATGCAGATACAATCCGAGATAATTCTTGAAAATTATCCAATGTTGGTCTTCTAACAAAGAACTTTGGTGGGTAAGCAAAAAGCTCACTTTGTGGTTTGAATGCATGGTTGACAATAAATATAATAGGTAAAAGCATCAATACTGAAAATGGAATAAGGAATGCAAAGAATGGAATCTGGCTACGGTCAAAATGAGCAGGATTTATCTTTGTGCCTTGAAATGAATTTCTAGCCATATGATTACTCCCTTTCCCCTAGTATGCGCCAAGTAACTTTTGAAATGAAGTAAACCATCAATAATAAGATGACGCTGATTGTTGCTGCGTAACCCATCATGTACCTGATGAATCCAAAATCCTCAATATGATTTACAATTAATTGTCCAGCATATTGCGGTGTCGGGTTTGACCCAGATAAGGCGACACCGATACCACCTGCTTGAAAGGTTGTAACGACTGCCATAACCGCCCCGAAGAGCATTTGTGGTTTCATTGAAGGAATGGTAATATAGAAAATTTCTTGAGCTCTATTTTTAATACCATCCATATAAGCGGCTTCATAGAGTGTTTGATCAATATTGAGCACCCCAGCTAGCATCGCTAAAAATCCGACCCCCATACTACTCCATAAAGAGACAACAATCATAATGGTCATTAGGTATTGAGGTGATTGCAAGAATTGAATTGGTTCTAAGATAATTCCCCAGTTAAGAAGTAAACTGTTGAGATAACCCTGTGAATCATCAGAGAATATGATTCTCCACATGGAAGCCATTGCAACACCCATTGTGAGTGATGGGGAATATAAAATGATTGCTAAAACAGTTCTAGCTTTTGAAGGTATCTGTGCAAGCATCCATGCAAGCAAAAATGATAATAAATAACCTACTGGTCCAACAATTAAAGCGAACTTCAGTGTGTTTGACAAAACATACTGCATGAAAACTGTATCCATTGTGATCAGTTCAATATAGTTTGTGATTCCAACAAAAGTTGGTGCTTGAATAGCATTAAAATATGTGAATGACAAGAAAACAGCTGCAAGTACTGGTACAACAACAAAGAAAAAGAATAATGTCCAATATGGAACGATAAACCAAGCCGGACGGTTCATTTTACTAATCATCATGTACCTCCGTTAACCACTGGTCAATATTGTAAATACTTGGAACAATATATTCCTTCAATATTTCTCCTTGGTATGTGTATCCAAATTCTGCCATCTTATAGATAATCTCTCGATTAGAAATACGAACGGCTTCATCTAGTGCTTGTCTTGGATTTGTTCCATCAAAAACAATTTTAGTCCATGCATTACTAATTTCACGTTCAACCATGTATGCACCGGGAATACGTGAAGCTTCTAGACCGTATGTCCATTGTTCTAAAACGATATCTTTATAAATTTGAGGCATTGAAAGTGTTTCAAATGCATCAAGATTTGCTGTATTCCAAAAATAAGCTTTACCATAAGTGCTTTGAAGTAAAAATGCAAAGTCGCTTTGGACGTCTGTTGACATCCACCATTCCAAGAAATCCCAAGATTGTTCAGGATACTTTGTATCACTCATGATCATGGATGCTTGAGCTCCAACAGAGCTATAACGGTTAATCTCACCAGTATCAGGGTCTAGAACACCAGGATGTAAATCCATGCCCCACAGTCCATCTAGTTCTACTGCAGCAGTATCTAATAAAATATAAGTGGATAAATCAGAAATACCAATCGGAAGCAAGCCATATCTAAATTGATTATAAAATGAACCAACATACTTAGGAACATTGTATAAAGTAAATAGTTCAGACATTAACGTGATACCTTCTAGTGTTTCTTCACTATTGATATTGGTCTGCATACCATCTGATGAATAGAGATCTCCACCAAATTGGTAAATGAAAGGCAATGTAGCAACAAATGGTTTGAGTCCACTATATTGAGCTAATGGTACAAAATAGTTCATGCCATAGCTTTGTAACAAAGGTAAAATCTCAATAATTTCATCCCAAGTTTGAGGGATTTCAGTAATACCAATGCTGTCTAAGATGTCTTTGCGATAATAAGTTACCCAGAAGTTTTGAGTTTCCGGAATACCAAACACACCTTGTTCAAAGACATAAGGAATCATTGCCCCTTTAGAAAAATGAGTGACAAGTTCTTCATAGCCATCAAATTGACGTAAATCGAGCGCAGCATCCCTGACTGCAAAATCATAAGGTATCCAGTGATTGACACCTAAAGCGATATCAGGTGATTGACCACTGGCATTCGCTAATACGAGTTTATTTTGATCAGGCATCTGTGATAAAGTAATTTTCATTGAGCCTGTATATCTCTCATCAATCATTGATTGCATGATTTCTATATACTGTCTTGGATGGTTTACCCAAACAGTAATTTCATTATCTTGACGCGTTGATGCTGAATAAGGATTATTGACAAACGATAAAACAAGACGCTTAGTGCCTTCCCAGAAGCGAACAAATATGTTTGCATATGGCTTAGCAATAGGATCTTCCCCATGAAAGATACTGCGTTCTAATTCAAGATTCGAGCGCATGAGACTTTGCATCAAATTACCTAGCATCTGATTGACAGATGAGTCACCATCAGAAAATTGAACCATTAAACTTGGAAGTTTATTGATATCATTTGCAATATTAATTAAACGTGTTGCAGCAACTTTCAAGTTTCCAATTTCAGAAGGTTGATCAACACTTGTTAAACTCAAGAGTTGTGTATAAGTTTGGCTAATTAGATCAGCCCAATCTAGAATATCAGAGGATGCTGTTGGGAAATAAGTTTCAATATCCCAGTCACGGTATCTGTCTGTTCCACCGCTTGTATATCTCTTGATATCTAAAGCCAAGCTTTGAATCTCATTCATGACATACTGAATGGTTTCAATCGTTTGACGATATGGATAGTTAACTGCTTCTAGCGTAAACTCATGAGAACCGGCTTCAAGATATATCTTTAGGTTGTCATTGTTTTCATCAACTAATGTACGGTTAACAAAATTAACTGTATATGGAAAAGCATAATTTTCTAGTAAATCAAATGGTACATCGCCATCAATCATGATCTTTCTAAAGACAGGCATGTCTTTAATCATATATTGACGATATTTGAAAGATAAATAATAATACCCTGATGTTTCTACTTCCACATTATAAGTAATCGCTTGTCCGCTATTTTGCCATGACTCACCAAAAATAACATTAAGTCTTAAAAATTGGGTATTGTAATATAAGTTTGAAGGATCATATTCAGATCTTAAACGAATCGACGCATCATTTCGTGATGCCATGTCGCGTGCAGCAATCGTAATATTATCATCAATGACATCTGAAGTTCCATGACTTGCTAGATATGCATCATAAGTTGGAATGTTATCTTCTAAAACATAATAGAATTGTCCGATTAATAGTTGTCCATTGACATACTCGACTTCAACAACATCGTTTTCTTCTAGCTCAAAAGCAAACAGACCTGGATGCATGCCACGATAGTCATTAACCTTATGATGATACCAATCTTTGATTTTATTAGAACTAGGTTGTATTTCATTTAAATACCTGTCGAGTGTAAATTCAGTAGAAGATAATTCCCATTTAGAAGGTAGAACAATCGTTTGACTTTCATAAAAAGGGCTTTCTCCATTAACTTTAATACTGATTTGAGTGTTGTTAATGCTTTCTTCTAACTCGTAATAGTCTAAAGCAATATAGTATAGCCCGGCTTCTGTGTTTGTATGAACAAATGATACTGAATGTGAATCATCTAATAAATAAACATCTTGTGAAATACCTGTTGCATCAACATAATCACTGACAATATTACCATAATCAGCATCATTGATGTCAATAGGTTGTAATGATGTCATATCCGATGTAAGTATGGTCTTTTCTATATCAGTTTCTGTAGCATTCGCTTCGATATAAGCTTGTTTAACCTGTGTATACAAAGGTGTGCTAAAAGCATTACTCAAAGCTTCATTTTGATAATCATTTGCTAATAAGGAAGTTTCAAAAAAAGTATCAATTGAGGATTGCTTAAAAAAAGATAGCACGACAACGAGAATTAAAACAAATGCTAAGATTATGGATATAATCCGCTTAGCACTAAATTCGCTGATGCTAGATTTGATTTTTTTAAATCCTTTTTTAAATAATATAATGATGTTCTTCATGCTTCCTCCCTAATATATAATGGATTTAAGAGGGGAAAATTTCCCCTCTTATCCATTTCATTTGATCAATCAGCACCTAAAGTATCTAGTTGTCCTTGTACAAGTTCATTTGCTTTTGCTTCCCATTGCACAGCATATGTTGCTACAGCAGTTGGACCATCAATAACTAAACTATCCCAATTATATGGGTTTTCAGGATCACTTACCCAAGCCCAGAAATCTTTGTACCCTGGTAACCATTTATCAAGGTCAGGTTTTGCATATTCAATACGTTCTAATGTGTAATTTAAACCTTCAATATCGTCAACCAAGTCATAAACTCTATCCCAAACATCTGGATAATCAGCAACTGGGAAACGATCTAAATGTATAGGTAAATCACCATTGGCTAATGCTTCATCGCGATCAGCTTCTAGCAAATCAAGACGAGTTTTCCATCCATCTTCGCCGAATGTCATCCATTTTGCAAGTAAATATGCTTCTTCAGGATGAGCTGTTTGAGATGAGACTGCTTGATAATCAAGGATTGTTGGTGGGAATAAACCAGCAGATCCACTTGGATATGGCCAGAAACCTAAATTGATATTGCTATCTTCTTTAGCAGCATTAATCACACCAAATTGCCATGAACCTTCAATGTCCATTGCGGCATAACCAGTTTGAATTAAATATCCAGCCAATGCAGGTTGATATTCAAGGTCTTCTGGTGTAAATCTAGTGGTAGTTCCATTGGTTAATTGGTGTAAAGCTACTTTTTCTTCCATAGCAGCAATCCAATCAGCAGATGTGTAGTGGAATGCACTACCATCCCATGTATCATATTGGACATCAGCATCATTCATCATTGGCCAAACTTGTTGAAAATCAGGTGCTCCGTACCAAGTGTCCATACCGATAACAAGATTTTCAGGATTGTCTAAGTCAAAGTTTGTAATTGTTTTAGCAATTTCTACGAACTCTGCATGAGTCCAGTCCTTAACAGGATAGCCATCATTATCAATTCTATATTTACCTTCAACAGTAACTAAGTTTGCAGCTTCAAAGATGTCTAAATTGATCATAATGCCTTTAATAAATTGGAATGAAGGAACTGCATATCTGTGACCGTTATAAACACCAGTAAGTGCAACATTATCATAAACGAGATCAGTATCTGGATCAGCATCCCATAGTTCTGCTAAATCATAAGTCAAATCGGCATTGATAATCGTTGGAACATTATCTGTAGCAAATACATCAGGTAAAATTCCAGCTTGTGCAGCAGTTACAAGATTTCCTGTAAATTCTGCTCCACTGCCATTAATATCTGTACGTAGTGAAACTCTAATATCAGGATATTCAACCATAAAGGCTTCAATCATTCTCTGATTTAAATCTTGATCGCCCCAATCAGCATATGTAAGCTCTATTTTTTGTGTAACAATGGGATCAATAACTTCATCTCCACCACAAGCATAAAGACCAACCACTAGGAATAAGGCAACAAATAAAAGTAATAATTTCTTCATTTTTTTCCTCCTATTCTTAAATACTTTATGTTTAGAGTATGGTGCATAGAACGCTGTCTATGCACCATCACTATTTAAACTTTTTAACTTTATGTTGTTGCAACAGTATATTCAACATCAGTAATTACTAATGTTCCTGAAGCTCCTATAGTTTTTGAAAAGACAACAAGTAAATTCAATCCTTCTCTTTGTACTTGAGTCATAGCACTTAAATCTAATACAGCTTGTTGAGATGCTCCAGTAGCAGCAACTGTTAATTCTAAAGCTTGTCCGCCACCTTCAATTTTAAATACGTATTCTTCACCAGCAACACCAGTGAATGTAAATACGACTTGATTCTTTGTTCCATCAAAACCAACTACTGCAAGTCTTGCATTGTTATTCCACCATTCTGTTGGTGTTGATGTATAAGTTAAAGTTACTTCAGTTTCAGTTTCAACAACAGCTATGCCAAAGTCAGTCCAAACTGGAGCAACTGTTTCAACAACTGGACCATATGTCCAATCATTTACAACAACTGTACCAGCAGCACCTTCAGTTTTCACAAAGACGATGATTAAGTTCAATCCGTTTCTTTGTACTTCTGTCATTGTCGTCAAAGGTAACAGCAATACTTGTTCTGTACCATCAGCAACCATTCCTAATTCTGCAGCTTGTCCGCCACCTTCAATTTTAAATAAATATTCTGTGCCTAAAACACCAGTGAATGTGAACTGTACTTGATTTTGTGTTCCATCAAAGTTTACAACTTTTAGTTGTGCATTGTTATTCCACCAAGATGCAGGTGTTGCAGTGTATGTGATGCTAACATCAGTTGCAGTTTCAACCACTGTTAAACCATAACCAATCCATGAAGGACCATATTCCCAATTATTTACAACTAGTGTACCAGCAGCATCCAAAGTTTTCACGAAGACAATGATTAAATTCAATCCATCTCTTTGTGCTTCTGTCATTGAAGCTAAATCTAATAATAATTCTTGTTCAGTACCATCAGCAATGACTGCTAATTCTTTTGCTGCTCCGCCACCTTCAATTTTAAATAGATATTCTTGATCAGCGACTCCTGTAAATGTGAATAAAACAGCATCTTTAGTTCCATCAAAATCTGAAACTTCAAGTTGTGCATTGTTATTCCACCAAGATTCAGGTGTTGCAGTGTATGTAATTGTAACGTCTGTATCAGATTCAACAACTGTCATACCGTAACCAACCCAATTTAGTTGTAAAACAATTGTAGCTACAGTTTCAGCAACAGTTTCATTTCCTGCAGCATCTGACACAGTATAAACGATACGATAGACTGCTTCAGCTGATGTATCAATTGTGGTAACTAATGTTTCAACTTCTCCAACAACTGAATAAATAGCAACTTCAATGCTAGCAGTAATATCACCATCAATATTATCTGACGCAGTAACACCAGTAAGTGGATCAAATGTTGAATCAATTAAGATGTTAGTAGTTGCTTTAACACCAGAAATAGCTGGTAAAACTGAATCTCCAGTAATGGTTGTTTCTTCAATAAGAATGTTGTCAAACCATAAAGTACCATCAACAGCAACACCACCAATAGCACCCAATTCAAATAAGACGCCACCACGTGGGTTGTCTAAAGTCATCATGAATGAATACTCGTAATTAGCCCATTCTGTTGTAATTGTACGATGTTCTGTTTGACCAGGTTTGAAATCTGTAAAGTATGGAGCACCTGATAATAATTCACCGACTTGTAGGTTAATTATTTTTTCAACACTAGCTTTTGCATCAAAACTAACCTTGTAAGCTTTGCCTTGCTCAAAAGGTACATTCATTTGACCAAATCTAGGCGTGTAAACATTTGTACCAGCAACAACTTCTGCTTTAAGTGCACCATCTTCTGTAGATAGAGTCATTGATGAGCCATCTGCATTGTAGACGACATCAGATGAATCCCAACCAGCAGTTCCATTTGCAAAGTCTGGATTCACAAGCATTTCGCCTTCTACAGCTTGTGGAGGTGTAACTGTGATATAGCGCCAATGTTGAGCAACAATACCATCTACACTCACTTCATAACGGATGGCATGATTACCAGTTACGCTGGTATTCAATACATCCCCATCTAGTACTGCTGATGTTGTTACATAAGTAATATCTGCAGTGTAATCTACACTGTCATTACCTAATGCAGTAACGCCATCTAAGATGTTAAAATTAGCTTCGAAAGCTAAGGTAACATCATCTGCACCACTAATAACAATACTTGTTAATGTTGGGACTATTGGTTCTTCATCTGGTGTACATGAGACCAAGAAAAATCCAAACATCATAACAAGTGCTAAGACAATAATTCGTTTTTTCATTTATTTTCCTCCTCTTATATAGACATTTATTTTAAAGACTTGACCGTTTCGGATGTCTTTTGTCCACTTTCCTTGTACTTTACTACCTTCTACTTCACATACTTCATCAATCTTGTGAAGTGTCATCTTCTCGATATATGCATTTGGATCATATGTATCGATGTCATCGACTAAATGATAAACAATTGTTGTATGATTGAATAATCTCACTTCAACAATGCGATCCTTAAAGAATGATTTGGATAATTTAGGACTGAGTTCGAAAACCAGTTGTCCTTGATCCAATGTAAACAAATGATCTCCTAGGAACATGTAACGCCACATAGATAATAATTCGGCGGTTGACCCTGATAATCTTGATACAAAACCTTGACCATGTTTCTTGGCATCTGGATTTGAGGAAGTTACAAGAAATGATGAATTTTCAATAGGTGATCTTCCGTAAACTTTAGGATCCATAAAACATGTGTAATTTGTTTTTATTTCTTCATAAAACTCTTCATAAAGCCCTGATTTTAACATACCTAATAAATATTTATATGTCATGTGTAGAAAGTTTGATTCTCTTTCTAACCATCCTGGTGTAAATGCACGAATTCTTCCAATTTCATTACTGAAAGCATCTAATGATGTACTTGTTTGATAAAACTGAAGTTTCTTATCATAGAGTTCAGTTTTTCTTATTTCATCATAAATGGCTTTTGCTTCTGATTTTGAACTTAGTGATTTCAAGTATCTTGCAGGTGCTTCTAAGAAACTAGGAAGATGATGCACTGTAAACTTTTTAACTTTGACTACCGGTAATCCATATTCACCAATGACTGGTTTCGAATTTTTATTCAAAATTTGTTCATAGTCTTCAACTTCATAAGTTAAATAGGTGGGGTATATAGAATCAATAGCTTTTGCTTTTTGTAAAGCTTCAGTTAAATTCTTTTGCATGATTTCAATAACTAAATCATAATGATGAGTTTGATGCTCTATGACTGTTTGTTCATCAAATAAAGATTTTCGATAAGCCTCTAAAGCATTCATGCGTTCATCCCATGAATTAAAAGCATTTTGATAATCAATATGCTTAAGCTCATTAGCTAGTTTTTCTGTTGATTTGAGCAATATTACTTTTTGACTTGGGTGTTCTTTAACAATCTTAGCCAATAAGTTCACTATCTTTTGTAATTCAATAGTTTCAGATACACCAGAACCGAATAATCCTGGAACTCCATTCATAGCATCATTCCATCCTGGCTTGTTACCTTCATAGGATAATCCAATGCCATATGGATCTAAATGACCGAATTTATTGAGTGCAAGTGTTAATAACTTACCAAATAGATTGGTTTCTATGAGACCTTCATGATTCGTCAGCCATCGATCTTTTTGATCATGTAAATGTCTTACTGCTCCGTACTGTCTAATTTGTCCATCTTTGCGAAGGACATATTTTTCATTTCTAGGTAAGACATAAACTGGTGATTCAAAGAATGGAATCTTTAGTTGAAACATCAAATTTTCTAGTTGGTCAGGATATATTGATAAGTAAGAATCAATTAAATCATATAAATAAGTAAAATGATCTTCCCAATATCCTTCACCAAATGCAGCTTTTACTACAACTTCACTATGTTTAATAATCTCATCTAAACTATCATCAATCTCAAGTTCATTTTGAAATAATTTAGTTGCTACCATACCTGGTGTAAATTCATTTTTGAGTATATCTGTTAATATTTCGGGTGCTTGGTCAATATCTCCGAGATATTTGAATGTTACACCCCCAATACTTAGAGGATTATATCCATCTGCTTGAATGAGTGAACTAAACTGGTAAATATTGAAATCTCCAATTTCAGGTTGGAAAAACAAATCATTTCTTCTGTTTTGGAGAACATCTCTAAAATTGCCGTTGCCTTGAGAATAGAATGCTGGATCAATACTAAAGAAATTGTAATCTCTTTCTAAATCTCCATGCTTTCTAGAATACAAATGATAAGCGACAGGACCATGCGCAGTCTTTAAAATCAAAGGTTGCCCGCCTCTTAAAACATTGTCTAAGTAACATTGTTTCAAATATGCATCAAATACTGGTTGACTCGTCTTAGTTTCTATTGCCGAGACGAGTTCACTATGAATTTGCTCATTTTCTATTTCTTTATTGGAAAAGTATTCTAAAGTGAACAAATGAGTCATTTTATCTAAGACGTTCTTATCAGATACGAATCCGATCATACTAACAAAAGAAACTTTTTGGGCATTTTCAAATGAAAATCCACTCATAGCACAAGGCACTTGGTTAACATGTACTTGTTTTATTTTTGAAAGTTGTTCGATAGAGTTTTGTTCAAATAAGTATGGTGTCTCTAATGAAGTATCTTCATCAAATATTAATTTATAATCACTGATAAGTAATGGCTCAACAGTTGATTTGGTTAAGTAGAAATTGCCATCATGAACTTCATTAACTTCAGCTCCATCATCAGTTGAAGCACGAAGCTTATAAAATACATAATCTTTTTCATGTATATTTGCCATCCAGCTTTGCATCAGGTTAGATACTGATTTTAATGAGCCATAATCAATGCCAGAAGGAATGATTTGAGCGAGTCCATCGATAACTTCTATGTCTGATTTTTCTTTATAACTATCAACTTCAACTTTTCTAACCAACCCTGCAATCGGTTCGTTTGGGAGTGTAAAGTATGTTACTTTAACTTTAATACCAAGTTCTTTTTGATCTTCTTCAATGGAAACTTGATCTTGTCTAACATTTAATTTTTGATTAAAATTTTTTTCTTTAAAAAATTCATAAACCTTGCCATCTTTTTTAATGAAAGTTCTAAATCCTATTCTTGATACATAATGATATGCATTATTTGCTGGAAAAAATTCCATGATTGCGCTGTTTTTATCTCTTATTCCAAATGATGATATAAGTTGTCCTCTATTAACATAAAAAGCCCATAAAGGGATCCCCATCTTTCCAGCAATACCGCTTAAAAAACTTGAAAAAGGTTTTTGCTTTTGGAAATCATCAATTGTATAACTCAATATGTTCATATTCTGTGTCATTTTCCCTCCATAGGAAACCGGTTTCCCTTTGGTATATTATTATAATATCACATTATGATACCGTTTTCAACAGTTTTAGATATTTTTTTATTTTTTTGTCGATTCTCTTTCAATCAAGCTAACTGGAAGTGTAATAATTTCATCGATTTCTTCTTCAGGAGACTCAATTAATTGAATTAACATTTTAGCTGCAGTCTCTCCTAAAAGTTTTCTATTTTGAGCAATCGTAGTTAATGATGGTGTGAAATGTCTAGCAAATGCAATGTCATCAAAGCCGATGACTTGAATCTCTTGTGGTATTTTTATACCCATGCTAGTGAGTCCTTTGATCACACCTAAGGCAATATCATCGCTGGCTGCAAGGATAACTTCTGGTTTTGTTGTAACTTGTTTCATTAATTGTTGAACTGCATTAAATCCACCTGTAAATCCAAAACTTTCAGATAACACAATATCTTTAGTTGATGTCGCAAAATTATATTCTTTAACATACTTTTGAAATGAAATAAGTCTTTCAACAAACGCTTTAGATGTCACAGGTCCGCCAACCATGGCCACATGTTGTTTCTTTAGTTCATTTTTAATATATTCCATGCTAATTTTCATACCTTGGTCATTATCACTAACGACTGTGTGTAGACCTGGCAAAAACATATCAGTAGATACAGCAGGTATACCACTTTCGAGAATTTCATGTAATCCTTGGTCATTAAAATCGCCAACAACGATATAGACACCATCAACACGTTTATTCATGCACCATTCATAGTAAGTCAAATGATTCTTTCCTAACTTTCTTACAATAAAGGATAATTCATAACCTTCATTTTCGACATGAGTCTTAAATGCTTGTAAGATACTGGAGAAAAATGAGTGTTCAAGACCGATATCTGATTCTTCAGTAAAGACAACTCCTATTGTATACGTTCTTTTTGATTTAAGCATACGTGCACTAGAAGTTGGAACATAGCCGACTTGTTTAATGTATGAAAGCACACGTTCTCTTGTCTTATCACTCACATTACCTGTGTGATTCAAAACTTTTGAAATTGTACCAGGTGCTAACTCTAGCTCAGCAGCGATATCATAGATCGTTCTTTTTTTAGCCAATTTGATCACTTCTTTCATATATTTTTACAGATTTTATTTGAAAAGTCACTGGAAACATCGAATCATCAATAGGTCCCCCCCATGATCCACCAAGTGCTAAATTTAAGATGAGATAAAATTCTTGATTAAATGGCCATTGTTCTTCTGAAGCATCTGTAGGTTTAATGAATGTTTCTTCTTCTTTTCCATCTAAATAAAATGTAATTTGGTCTTGATTCCAATCCATCGCAAATTCATGAAATTGATTGACGATATTTTCTTGTTTAACAACCTTTGTTGGTTGGTTTTTAATATGAAAATAATTTGTTTTTGAATGAAGGGAGAAATGGACAACATTCGGATTGTTTCCAACATGTTCCATTAAATCTATTTCACCGCATGATGGCCAACTGATCGTTCTAAATTGTTTGCCTAAAAACCAAACTGCTGGCCATGTGCCTGCACCACTTGGTATTTTAGCTACAACTTCTACTCTTCCATTTTGAATATATTTTTTACCTTCAGTCGTTAATTTTGCTGAAGTATACTCACAATTTTCATATTTTTCTTTGTGTCCAACTATATTTAAGATGCCATCTTTGATAAACAGGTTCTTTTCTTGATTGGTATAAAATTGTTGTTCTCCATTCCCAAAACCATGTCCACCTGTTTCTATGGTCCATATTTCAGGGTTTGGGGCTCCATCTTGATTAAATTGGTCTTCCCATAATAGTCTATATGACATGTTTTTTCTCCATATATAATTGGTTAAGAATTAAACGTTCTTTTTCATCTAGTAAAATTTTTGGTGAATTTGTTTCACATGTGTTATCTTCTTCGATAATTAATAACTTCGCATCTTTGGATAATGTGTGGGTATGAAATATACCAGAATTGATCTTATAAACTTTATTTTTTTCTAAGTTGATAGCAGTTATAGATTTTATTTTCATATCATCTGTGTCAGCAAAGAAAATTGTACATGAACCTTCAAGTAGAACAAATGCTTCATCCGTGAACTGATGAGATTCAACATATGAAATTTGATCTAATTCTAGTTCTTCAATATAATTTAATATTGAGACGCGCCAATTTTGATGATTGAAAAGTTTTTTATAGCCCTGTCCATCAAATTCAAAAACATCATAATTTGTCATCAAGATATACCTCTAAATTTCCATCAAGATCGCTAAATAAGTTTTGTACAACATGATCATTCATCGTGATTTTTGATATTTGATACTTACCGTAATCTAAATGCTTTTGATTATGATAGGTTATCGTTCTTAATTGGTTAAATAAATAGGTTGTAATGCTTGCTTTGCCATCAATGAAATCAATCTTCTTTAGTTTAGGTTTGAGTGTTAATTTACCTAAAGATAAGGATATTCCGAAAATTTCAGTTCTTAAGAGTTTAAGCATCCAACTCGCAGAACCTGTTAAATAGGGGTATTTCCCAATACCATCATTATTAAAATATTCAGGAATACCTAGAAGTACTTGACTCTTTATATTTTGACTTTGCTTCAGAAGTGTAAATGCTGCTTCATGTCCTAAATTAATCAAGTCGTATTGATACAAGCCATATGCATACATGATCACCATATGTGAGAACACAGCACCATTTTCTTTTTGTCCGTAAGCAAACCCATATGCTCTACCCATATTGGTTAAGATCTGATGATAGTTGCTATTTAAGTGATAACCTCCAATTGCTTTATCGAACAATTGTTGTTTTGTAATTTTAGATAATTCTTTTGCTTGTTTTTTAGAAGGCGTTTGACTTAATAAAGCAATTGCTTGTCCCGTAAGAGAGGATGTTCCTGCTGCATCCGGATTGTTTCCATTATTATCGAAATAGCTTTGAAATTGATGGTTAATAAATGCATTTTTTTGTAAATGCTTGATGCGATCAATGGCTAGAAGGTCTAAATGATCGGCTAACTTGAACTGATCAATCCAAACTTTATTACCCTTGAAATTTGAAACTAGTTCAAAATATGATTTCAAATCTGCATTAGGACTCAATAAAAGTAATAGTTCTTCAAATATAACGATATTTTGAGTGGGTAATAATCTAATGAGACTTGCTAATTCACGTAAATTGTTCGCATACATATGTGTAAAAGCAATCGTCTCTCCACGATTGTGTGCCATATCCATACCATCGTTCCAATCAGCATCTTCAAGTCTTACAAAACCGTGTTCACCTATATTATGATGACCTACAAGATTTTGAAGTAGTAAGTGTTCTAAAATAGTACCTGTATAAAGTTCATTGTTTTGATTAAGTAACTTATTTTGTAAAGGTTTATCTTTTGTCTTTTTCGTATAATGAGTAAATTGATCATTAAAATAATATTGATTCTTAAGTAAGAATTCTAAATCACCTGTTTCATCGATATACATCTTCGTTGTGAGCAGTGGCCAAGCTCCATGATCTGACCAAACACGAGTAATCATATTTCTATCGGCTTTAAATTCTCCCGGTTGATCACCAATTATGGTTGCATTCGACCCATCAATTCTGACACCTTGGAAGTTATTATATAAAAGATCATAGACACTAGAATCATTCATCATGATGAGCGCTAACAAATCTTGCCATAAATCTCTCCATCCCCTACCACCATGACCATAGTCATGGTGGGGAAGATAAGAGTTCCCAAAATATCTGCGCAACAAGGGTTGTAAGACAACCCAAGATAATTGATGACTTGTCTGTTGGTCTAAGATGTTAAATTCTAAACCGCTGACATACTTTTTGAAAAATTCATGTGATTTTAATAAGCCCTGATTAAATGTTTTTTCATTTAAATATTTTAAACTTTGTTGAATGATTTGTTCTTTGTTTTCATGAATACCAATTGAAACATAAAATGTTATGGATTGATTTGGTTCAACGGATATTCGATTAAACTGAATGCCACCCATCGCTTCATATCCTTCAGCGTAGTATCCAATTTCTTCAATATTTTTTAGACCTTTAGGAAAATGGAGTGAACCACCGTCAATCAAGTGGTCAAGCGTACAAATGTAGCCAGCAATCTGTGTCTCTTTTGAATCAGCAAACACACTATAAATGGTTGAATTAATTGTATGTCCTCTTTCATCAAATGACAAAGTAGGTTTAACTAAGACACCTTTGTCTACAACATTGATTTGATTTAACAATGATGTTACATGACGATGGTCTCTTAAATTATCTGCGCTTCTTGCATAAATTGGAATTGCAGTTGTGACTTGTAGTGATATACTTTTCAGACTGATATTTTTAAAAGTAATTTGATGAACTTCTACTTGTTCTTCTAAAGGCACATAAGAAGTTGTTTCAATAACAAATCTCTTATTCGATCTTGTAACTTTTTGATATAGCAAATCCGTTTCATAAATGAGTTCATCATGTTGTTGATGATTGGTTTGTCCATTTAAAAAATAAAGCTTATGATCAACATCAAATATAACGTTTCGTGATGAGATATTATGATACATATCTATTTCAGTTGTAGGTTCAAGTGCATAATGATGATAATCAAGTTTTAAATCTCCACCTAAAAATGGAGAAATTGAAGAACGCATCCCCATGAGATTGAACAATGGAAAATAATATCCCTCATTTTTTTTAATTTTAATGATTTGCTTTGTGATCATTTTATACCTCGTGGAAATCGGTTTCCTGTTTTTATTATATAGCCCTAGTTACAAAAAGTAAAGGGCTTTCATAAAAAAAATAAAAATAGATAAAAGAATGGACCAAAGATGAACTTTAGCCCCTTTTAATTGATTGAATTTAGATGATAATCGTTGAAATACTATGTGCATCTATAGTTAATTTAATTTCTTTATTTAAACCTTTGATTTCTATATTATAATCATCTTCACGCTCATTTTGGATCACAACAACTTGTTTTCCATCTGGATTAACAAATGATACAAAGAGTACTTCTTCAGTTCCAGATGATGCCATTTGTATAGCACCTTTTTGAATAAACTTTGAGAAATGACCAATGTAGTAATATGATGGCATGTAAATGAGTTCTTCATGAAATATTTTAATCATCATCGGTGATGAACATAAATTATTGACGTGATTTGGTCCGCCAGTCTCATCAAGAAATAAATTCCAATCAATATAACCTTCAGTATAATTTCTTAAGTCATTGATCATATTTCTTCCATAACGTTCCCCAACTTGATATTCACCAAAATGCGGTCCTCCTTCTTGACAACCTTCGGTAAACAATAAATGTTTTTCAGGAAAAAGGTCATGAAGTTTCTTCACATTTTGAAATTGTTCATTTTCATACCAATGAAATGCTGTTCCCCAAACATACTGATATGCCTCTGGATCGCTTAATACAACTTGTGCCCGTTCCACCATGATATCACGATTATGATCCCAAATGAGTATGTGCTTATCTTCTAATCCAGCTTGCTTCAATGTTGGACCAAGCACTTTAACAAAAGCACATTCATCTTCTGCTGTAAAAATACAAGAATCCCATCTTTGAACAGCTGCAGGTTCATTTTGAACAGATACTGTAAAAACATCTATACCTTTAGCTTCATATGCTTTGATGAATTTAACAAAATAGTCTGCCCAGGTTTGATAATATTTAGGAAGTAACTTCCCACCACGAATCGGTGATTGATTATCCTTCATCCAAAAAGGTGGTGTCCAAGGGGATCCAAGAATCTTAATCGGTTGTTTAGCTACTTTTTCAGAATCTTTAATCAAATCTATAATGGGTTGATCACGAGAGATATCAAACGATTCTAAAGAGTCATCATAATCCTTGATATATAAATAACTTCCTAGTGAAAAATCGCATCCATGGATAGAAACTCTGCCAATTGAGTATCCTAAACCCTTGATTGGATCGAAATAAGCTTCAATTGCTTTTTGTCTTTTACTCGAATCAATTCTTGAAAGATTATAGGCTGATGCTTCAGTAAAAGCACCACCAAAACCAATGATGGTTTGTTTCAGATCAAGTGGATCGATCGTTATTGTTTCAAAAGATTTTGAACTTGTAACTTTTATTTCAGTTTCTTCTAACCATTGAATTGCATCTTTTTTTGTTTTGTAATGTCTCATTTTTTCTTCCTTTAAATAATTTTTCTTTTTAATATGAAATGGATGATACCACCAACGATAATATCCACAACTAAGAATAAAGCTATATTGCTAAGAAGGGCTGGTTGTGTATATGTGGGTAGATCGAGCATAGCTTCAATTTCAGAATTTGTAAATCCTAAACTTAATGTTCCCAAATTATTTTCATCGTATGTAATGTAAGTGAAATCCAAATTCGCATGAAGTATATTGATACCATCATAATCTATAAGATCTAAATCTAAAGCATAACTTTCATCGAGAACAACTGCATAGTAATAAAATCCAATACGTTTGACACCATAACTTACTGCATAGTCAGTATAGTCAACATCGGTTGATGTTTTGTAGATAATTTCACTTGTCGCATGATTGACGAGTGATATACCTGTTTGATCGCTGATATCATTTAAAACATCCGCATGATTAATTTCAACTTTGGGGATGACAAATATAGAAAATTGATTTTCATACTCATCATTGATTTTTGCAATGACTTGATAAATATGAAAAGTGTACTCATCAGTTTCTATCACATCAATCATTTGGTATGCGATGGATTGATATTTAACAAACTGATCCATGTCATTGGATTCTAAAGCTTGATCTGAAAGTTCATAAAATAAATCTAGTGAACGTGCATTTGACTCTTGAATTAGAGTAAATAAAAAGATAAAAGCGAGCATGATGAAACTAAATATAGCATACATGATTATAAATTTTTTCATCAGTTTTTGACAACGCCTTTCTTGTTGTAAATTTTACTTGCTGAAAACAAACATTTTACACCTTGATTCGTAACAATAATTGCTCCATCATCAGGAATTGCATAAATTTCATGATGGAAAGCTCGATTTACTTTCCTTAAAGCTGCTTTTTGTTTTTTTCTTCTCCGGTAATGAACTTCAACTGAAAATCCCTTTAATATATTTAACCCTTTTTCATATCTGAAAGATGGATAATCAAAATCGGGAGATATATGATATTCTGCCATTTGAATCATCGCTCCTGCAGACGATCCAATCATTAAACCTTGATGCGCTTCTAATGTCTCTTTTATACCAAACGCCTTGATTCTTAACATCATTTCATCAGGAGATCCACCAGGAAAATAAATGATATCAGCCTTTTTGATTTTTTCAATCGCTGTCTTTTGATTATCTTTAAAATAATGAATCCACTCTATTTGTGATTCTTTAATCCCATAGGGTGTAAAACTATCTATCATTTTTTGGTAGTATTCGCCACCTTTTTCATAATATGAATTATAAGCATTTTCATCTGGAGTATATTTTGAAAAATGTGATAAAGCAACAATCAAAACTTGATGGTTTGCTTGAATATATGATTTAAAATAGGGTACTGAAGAAGGATCACCAAGTATCGATCGGCTTAATAAGATATTGTTCATAGTTTCGTCCTCTTGTCATCTTTAATTTATTCAAAATTCAACACATTGATTATAGCATAATTTAATAAAGTGGGACATATGATAAAAAAAAGGAGCTTAATTTGACAAAGTAAATTTTGTTTCAATAGAATTAAGAAAGTAACTATATCAAGAGATTATAGAAGGGTTAAATTTTTTTAGCCTTTTTAAAATATAATAAAGGTGTTTCTTGTCATATGAAAGGAATGATGAGAAGT
>JAHISX010000051.1 GCA_018817915.1 Bacillota bacterium | reverse complement strand
CAGCTTTGATTGCAGTTTTGACAGATGATTTAAAAGAAGCGTTGCTTAAACGGCGTTTTTCATTGGTTTTATTACGTTTGATTTGTTGTTTAATATTTGCCACAATTTCACCTCCCATATGCGCATACCTATTGTATCAAAAGCATATTAAAATTGCAACAGTAAACGCACTTTTATGGTAAAATAAAGATATAAAGTTAAAGGAAGTATCTAAATGACCACAGCAAATAAACTCACTATTTCACGTGTGTTGATGATTCCAGTTATGATCGTTTTTATTTATATAGAGCCTTTGAAAGAACCAATAGGCTTTTTAAATTTAAATATCAACCAGTTCATCTTCGCAATTCTTTTCATTATTGCATCATTGACTGACTTACTTGATGGCTATATTGCTCGAAAATATCATCAAATTACAACATTTGGTAAATTTTTAGATCCAATTGCCGATAAAGTACTTGTCATGGTTGCATTTTTATATTTAATGATGATTACACCTGATCGTGTACCTTTATGGGCAGTCATGATTGTCATCATCAGAGAATTTGCAGTTACAGGAATTAGACTCATTGCTGTAGAGCATGGGAACGTCATTGCGGCATCTCCTTATGGTAAGATTAAAACGGCATCAACGATGGTTGCTTTAATCTTAATGCTCTTCAATGATTTTTGGTTACCACCAGTCATTGGAAATGTTATTTTTTGGATTGCAATCTTATTTACCTTAATCAGTGGGATTGATTATTTACTGAAAAACAAAAAAGTGATTTTAGAAAGTATTTAGAAGTAATACAGAAAAGACTTGCTATTATAATATGGAGGTACACAAAACATGGACAAAGATAAAAGAGCACAAGCCCTTGAGGCAGCAATGAAACAAATAGAAAAGCAATATGGTAAAGGTTCAGTGATGAGACTTGGTGATGAACCAGATCGTCATATCGCTGCGAATCCTTCAGGTTCATTAGGACTTGATATTGCTTTAGGTATCGGTGGTTACCCTAAGGGTAGAATCATCGAAATTTATGGGCCTGAAAGTTCAGGTAAAACAACTTTGGCATTGCATGCCATTGCAGAAGTTCAAAAAGCTGGAGGTTATGTTGCTTTTATTGATGCTGAACATGCATTAGATCCTCAATATGCTAAAGCTTTAGGCGTAGATGTTGATAATTTAATTTTATCGCAACCAGATACGGGCGAACAAGCTTTAGAAATTGCAGAAGCATTAATCAGAAGTGGCTCTGTTGATACCATCGTTATTGACTCAGTAGCTGCACTTGTACCAGAAGCCGAAATTAATGGTGAAATGGGAGACTCTCATGTTGGATTACAAGCAAGATTGATGAGTCAAGCGATGAGAAAACTTTCTGGTGTAATTTCAAAAACAAATTCAACCGCTATATTTATTAATCAGATTCGTGAAAAAGTTGGTGTTATGTTTGGAAGTCCCGAAACAACTCCAGGTGGTAGAGCACTCAAGTTCTACTCATCAGTTAGATTAGAAATCAGACGTTCTGAACAAATTAAGAATTCAACCGATATCATTGGTAATAAAGCGAACATTAAAGTTGTAAAGAACAAAGTAGCTCCACCGTTTAAAGTTGTCAGTGTTGATATCATTTATGGACAAGGTATTTCCAAGGTTGGAGAGCTTGTTGATTTAGCTTCGAATCTTGATATCATTCAAAAGAGTGGCGCTTGGTTTGCGTATAATGGTGAAAAGATTGGTCAAGGTAGAGAAAATGCTAAGCAATATTTATCAGATCATCAAGATGTTTACGATAAGATATTTAAGCAAGTTTTAGATCACTACAAAATTTCTTATAACAAATAGAAAGAGCACATTTGTGTTCTTTTTTTTGAGCAAATTCATATAAAAAATATAAATAAACAATTATAATAGAGTAGATTACAAAAATGAGGTGAAAGCATGCATTTAAAAGAATTTAACCAATTTATTGAACTATTAAAGAAAGAAAAGAAAGACCAAGCGGTTCTTTTTGCTATGAACTTACTCGAAGAAAACAAAATGACAGTAGAAGAACTTTATCAAGAACTCCTTGCACCTGCATTATCCAATTTTATTTGTGATGTAGATGATCAAGATGTTTGTATTTGGAAAGAACATTTCAGAACTGCAATCATTAGAACGATTTTAGAAAGTAGTTACTTACACATTGTAAAAAGAATGAAAGATGTTAAACAAAACGGTAAAAAAGTATTTGTTTTAACACCATCATTTGAATATCATGAAATAGGAGCAATCATCGTTACACATTATATGATTTTAGAAGGATTTGATGCTTCTTATATTGGCGCAAATATGCCAAAAGAAGAAATATTGACAGCCATTCGAGCATTCCATCCTGATTTTATCGCAATGAGTGTGACCAATCCATATAACATCGTGATAACCAAACAAATCACTGATGAGATCAAAAGATTCTTTCCTGAAGTTAAAATCATTCTTGGTGGGCTTGCATTTAAGCATCATATCGCTACTGAAGGCTTTAAGTACGATTATTTACTCCAAACCTTAGATGATATCAAGAAGCTTGGAAAAGAGGTTCAGGCATGAAACTCGCACTCCAAATAGCATGGCGATTTTTATCATCTGCTAAAAGACAAACACTTGTTATTATACTAGGTATAGCTGTGGTGTTTCAGTTCAAGTCTTTATTGGATCCTTAATTACAGGATTACAAGTTAGCCTAGTTGACACAACGATTGGATCTTCATCACATATTACTGTAAAATCAGCAGATGATACAACTTATATCGAGGACTATTCAATAACAATGGATGAAATTTTGGCTCAAAGCAATCAAATTGAATTTGTATCTCCTGTTGTCGATATGGGTGGTATATTACAAAAAGGCACACAAAAAAATGAAATTTTATTCAGAGGATTTGATTTTGATCAAGCCAATCAAATTTATGGTTTTGATGAAAAGATAACTGAAGGCAGTTTGCCAACTGCATTAAATGATGTTTTATTGGGTCAAGCACTCAAAGATGAATTAGATTTGGCTGTTGGTGATTATATTGATATTGAAATCTTAGGAGATATACGCGCATTACATGTGGTCGGTTTCTTTGACTTCAACGTTTCAGTCATCAATTCTACATGGGGTATTGGAACACTTGCAACACTTCAAGATATCATTGGGGACACTAATATAGTTTCTGCAATTGAAATGCAAATCACAGATGTATTTGAAGCTGAAAATGTTGCACTTCGATTAGATCAACATTTTAGTTCAGCAAATTTAGTTACAGAAAACTGGATGGCACTAAACCAATCACTACTCAGTGGACTTCAAGGACAAAGTACATCATCTTTGATGATTCAAGTCTTCGTCATCATTTCTGTAGTTTTAGGTATTTCATCCGTCTTAGCAATCACAGTCATGCAGAAGTCTAAGCAAATTGGTATTCTAAAAGCTATGGGTATCTTAGATAGAGATGCATCGAAGGTCTTCTTATTTGAAGGATTCATTCTGGGTATCTTTGGAGCTATTGGTGGTGTTCTCCTAGGCTTAGGTTTAACCTTCTCATTTACAACATTTGCTTTAAATCCCGATGGCACACCAATTGTTCCACTCTTCATTGATCCTGACTTTATCGCATTATCTGCTTTAATTGCACTTGTAGCATCAACGCTTGCATCACTTATTCCAGCCATTAAATCATCCAAGATGACAGTTATTGAGGTGATTAGAAATGCCTAATATCATTGAACTTAAAAATATTAATAAGGTTTATGGTGAAAAGACACCTAATCCAACTCAAGTCATCTTTGATTTAAGTTTAAGCTTTGAGGAGTCAACATTTAATTCGATCATAGGACAATCAGGTAGTGGAAAGTCAACATTACTCAATATTTTAGGAACTTTAGATAAAGCAACTTCTGGTGATGTTTTAATCAATCAGATGAATACTCAAAAGATGAGTAAAGATCAATTATCTAAATTAAGAAATGAATCGATTGGTTTTATTTTCCAATTTCATTATCTTTTACCAGAATACACAGCATTAGAAAATGTATTACTACCATACCGTATATCAAAAAAACCCATCACTAAAGAAGTGAAGGATCGTGCATTAGAATTACTTGAAATTGTTGGATTGACCAAAGTTAAAGATAATTTATCAATTAACTTATCGGGTGGACAGCAGCAACGCGTAGCTATTGCAAGAAGCTTAATTAATAATCCAAAAATAATTTTAGCTGATGAACCAACTGGGAACTTAGATAGTGATACAACAGAACAAGTCTATGAATTGCTTCGTAAGATCAATCAGACTTATAAAACAACATTCATCATCATTACACATGATAGACATATTGCTGAAAAAGCAGATCGTATCATTGAAATTAAAGATGGTAGAATCAACTTAGATATTATGAATTAAAAAAAGTCCATTTGGACTTTTTTATTTTAATTAACGACATTCAATGGATTAATATCTTTTAATGAGAACTGTACATATTTAATAAATGATACATCTTGTCCACCGGTAGTAAGTGTGTATTGAACCATCAAATACAAGTGAGGCTCACTTACCGTGACAAACAATAAAGGTTTAATAGGTAACTCATCATTGAATAATACAGTAACTATTGGTGTATTGGTCAATGAAACAGGTACACCAACTGATCTAAGATTTTTCCAATCTGTCTGCAAGACTGGAACTATCGTTACATTTTTAACAGTGAAATTTTCGTGAGCTTCATAAGTAATTAAAAACTCATAATAGCCATTTTCAAAACCTTCTTCATCCAAAGTACCTACAGGATGCTTTAATTCATTCCATACGATTGTCATATCAAACGCATCAATCTCATCAGGATTTAAAAAATCTTTGATGTACTCAGATTCTGCTGTGATCGTCTCATCAAATGTAACTTTGCGGTTTGCAGTATAAGAACCGATATATGCAGTAAATACTAAAGCGATTGGTAAAATGATTAGAAATGCTAAGACTGCAACCTTAATTCGATTGCGATGTAACCATGTCCAAAAGGTTACTTTTTTTTCTATTTTTTTGTTTTTCATTTGGTTTAATAACTCCTTCATCAAGTGTTCATTTCTTATTATACATGAAATTCAAAAAAATTAAAGACAATTCAAAAAATACACATGGTTTCTTCATTGACTTAAAAGTTAGAAATAAGGTATAATGAATAAGTACATCATGTATAGGACAATTTGATTATATCGATTGTTTAAAATATTAATAATGGAGGTGTTAAAATGTTTGTTATAGCATTTAATGCTGTAGAAACAGCCATCTCCGTTTTGCTAGCCATCATCATCGGCTTTGCAATTGGATATTTCGTTCGTGTTTGGCACCGCGAAAAAAGTATCAATGCAAGCAAAGAGTTGGCTGAAAAAATTGTTGAAGACGGAAAAAAAGAAGCCGAAAAAGCAAAAAGAGAAAGTGTTTTAGAAGCCAAACAAGAGATTT